>JANMLQ010000170.1:0-57201 GCA_031372635.1 Akkermansiaceae bacterium
GTGTGGAGAAGAATCGCGTCCTGTAGGGACGCTTCATGCTGGCTACGGTTTGTCGGTGCGCAATCCGCATGAGGTGTCCTGACAGGACACGGGATGGTGGATCACTGTAACCCCGGCACTTTCGTGCCGGGCTGGTATGAATCGTCCCGTTGGGACGAAGAGTGATGGCTCATTGTTTGGTTTCATGACTCGGACATGTCCCCCCTCCGTACACTCTCGTTTGGCTTGGTAAAGGAGTGGACCTGAATAGTTACCCTCATTTTTCAAAATCCTTTGCGTCCCTTTGCGGCCTCTGCGGCTTTGCGGTTCAAATTTCCATTTTCTGATGCGTCGTCCCTGATGATTATGTGGCTGCGCTTTCGGTTTGCGCCCTCCGCATCTGCCTCTAGGCTGCGGCCATGCCAGACACCCCCGAAGCTGATCCGCGGTTCAGCGAATTCGTCATCCTCCAAGCGCAGAACGCCGGCCTCTTTCTCGGCCAGATCCCGAACCCGCAGACAGGCGCGAAATCCGTCAATCTGCGCGCCGCCAAATCCGTGATCGACGCGCTGGAAATGCTTGCTTCCAAAACCCGCGCGAATCTCACAGATTCCGAATCGAAACTGCTCGCCACCGCGATTCAAAATCTCAAGCCACTCTATCTATCCGCCCTCGCCGCTTCAGAGGCATAAGACATCACCCGCATCCATGACCTTCGAACCCTTCAACATCGGCAACGTTCCCGTAGGCGGCCCGCTGCCATTTTTCATCCTCGGCCCCTGCGCACTGGAGTCCGAGTCCTTCGCATGGGAAATGGCGCGCTCCCTCAAGGAAATCGCCGACCGCACAGGCATTCCGTTCATTTTCAAGGCCTCATTCGACAAGGCAAACCGCACCTCAGTCGATTCCTTCCGCGGCCCCGGCATCAAGGAAGGTTGCCGCATCCTCGGTGAAATCTCCAAGGAACTCGAAGTGCCCGTCACTACCGACATCCACACCGAAGAGCAGGCCGAGATCGCCGCCGAGCACATCGACCTCCTGCAAATCCCCGCCTTTCTCTGCCGCCAGACAGACATGTTAGAAGCCGCCGCCAAAACCGGCCGCGCCGTGAACATTAAAAAAGGCCAGTTCCTCGCCCCGTGGGACACCATCAACATCGCTAACAAAATGCGCGCCTTTGGTTGCGAACGCTTCCTCCTCACCGAGCGCGGCACCACCTTCGGTTACAACAACCTCGTCACCGACATGCGCTCCCTCTATTGGATGCGCAAGGAAGGCCTGCCCGTCATCTTCGATGCCACTCACTCCGTCCAGCGCCCCGGCGGACTCGGCGGCACCACCGGCGGTGATGGCGAACTCGCCCCCGTGCTCGCTCGCGCCGCCGTAGCCACCGGCGTGGACGGCCTGTTCATGGAAGTCCACTCGGATCCCGCTAACGCCATGTCCGATGGCCCTAACCAGATCCCGCTCGAATTCATCGAGGATCTGTTAGTTAAACTCATCGCCATCCACCACGCGGCGCACTGATCGGAAAAACCGTGCGCCCACTTTTTCCAGTCTTGCTTCTCTTAGCCTCCGCACTGCACGCGGCGGAGGATGCGATGGTTCCAAAGAAGAAACTCTCCGCCGTCTCCCTGCTTCCGGATGGCAGCCAACTCCATGGCGTGATGTTCCCGCGCTACGACGATCGCCAGCGCCTGATCGGCGTTCTCAAGGCCGGCGCGATGACGCTCGTGAATGACACCACCATCTCCGGCCAGACCATTGCCATCGAGTTCTACAACCCGGACCAAAGCCCGCGCGGCCGCGTTGATCTCAAATCCGCCATCTTCAACCAGAGCAAGGGCACACTCGAAGCCAACGAATCCGTCATCATCCGCACCGATCAAATCAACGCAAACGGCAACGGCCTCATCTATGATTTTGAACAAGCCGAGGGTTTCCTGTTAGGCCCCGTCACCACCTGGATCCAAGCAGACTCCATCAAACCGACTTCCATGCAAACGAAACCTTCCGCCCTTGGTGCCACCGCAGCCATCGGCATCGCGCTGCTTCCTCAAACGCTCACCGCCGCGCCGCCGCCGCCACCTACCGCGCAGGAACAAGCCGCATTCCAAGAAGCCGCGTCTTCACAAGCCGCCAAACACGCGGATGCCGCCAAGTCCGCCCGTGCCGACCTCCGCGCCGATCTTGATGCCTCGGCTGCCGCAACCGCCGCCGCCAAAGCTTTTCTCGAAAAAACCGATGGCACCGCCGAACTCACACCCGTGCCGCCACCTGCCGATGCCAAGCCACTCGATGTGAAACCCGGTCCCACCGACTCCGTCGTGAACTGCGATGGCGGCATGTATTTCGATGCCGATGAAGGCGTTTTCGTTTTCCTGAAAAACGTCCGCGTCAACGATCCGCGCTTTTCTCTAACAGGCGCGAGCGAGGTTAAAATCTTCCTCGCCAAAAAACCCGCAGGTGCTCCGGATAAAAAAGACAAATCCGGCCTCGGCCTGAGCGGCAAGTTCGGCGATGTCGAACGCGTCGTCGCCAACGGCGCGGTGCTGCTTACGCAAAAAGAAACCGAGAAGGGCAAAGATCCCGTCCAAGCCAGCGGTGCCATCTTCAGCTACCGGCCGCAGTCCGGCGAGATCATCCTCAGCGGTGGCTACCCATGGGTGAAACAAGGCAGCTACTACTCGCGCGCCAAGGAGCCCAACCTCACCCTCCGCATGTTCAAGAACGGCTCCTTCGTCACCGAAGGAAACTGGGAGCTGGGCGGCAACATCGAACAAAAGCCCTGACCATGGAAGTTCGCCCCGCCCACATCCCCGGCTCCACCTGCTGCCAGACCGAAACCGCCGTGCTCTTCGCCAACGGCCTGCGCAAAACCTATGGCGGCCGCGCCGTCGTCGATGGCGTCTCGATGACCGTCCAGCCGCGCGAAATCGTTGGCCTGTTAGGACCGAACGGCGCGGGCAAGACCACATCGTTCTACATGATCGCCGGTCTCATCCCCGCAGACTCCGGCTCGGTCTGCTTTTTCGGCCACGACATTTCCAAACTCCCCATGCACCGCCGCGCCCGTCTCGGCCTCGGCTACTTGCCTCAGGAGGAATCGATCTTCCGAAAACTCACCGTGCGCGACAACCTGCTCGCCATCCTCGAAACCCGCCCCAACCTCAGCCGCTCGGACCGCCACGACCGTGCGCAGGATCTGATGAACCGCTTCGGCATCACCCGCCTCGCCAAGTCCCTCGCCATCACTCTATCAGGCGGAGAAAAACGCCGCCTCGCCATCGCTCGCTCCCTCTGCTCGGACCCCAAGCTCCTCATGCTAGACGAACCCTTCGCCGGCATTGATCCCATCGCCGTCGAAGACATCCAGCGCATCGTGCGAGAACTGCGCGATCGCGACGGCCTCGCCATCCTCATCACCGACCATTCCGTTAGAGAAACCCTCACCATCACCGACCGCGCCTTCCTTATCCACGATGGCCGCGTGATCCTCGAAGGTGCCTCCGACGAACTCGTCAACGACCCCATCGCCCGCAAGCACTACCTCGGCGATGATTTCCGGATGTGAATTCAGTTAGTATTCGCAGCTCCGTTCCCCACGCGCGTTGCCAACATCGTGCTCTGATTTTATCATGGCTGAATGATTGACAAGTGAGGGCCCCTCATCATCTCTTCAGTCTGCAATGGTTGATGAATGTGGAAATTCCCCTAGTGACTCATCCGTCAACTTTTCTCGCGATGAAGGTAGGATGAGAAATCCATGCATCCGCCACGAAGGCTGCTGGTGGTTCGTGCCGTGTCTGCCGCATAGCTCCATCCCTTTGGATCCCTTGTTGCGGCGGCATTCCTGGAATGTCGCTGCCTTGAGTCGCGAGTTGGGATTCTCGCCGCGCGGTTTCAGCCGCATGGTAGAGCGCTCTGTCGGTCTGCAGGCGAAGGCTTGGCTCCGCCGTCATCGCGTTGTAGTCGCATGCCATCTCCTGCGGGAGGGCTGGAAGATTGAGGCGCTCTCAAAGAATTTGGGATTTAAGCACTGCTCCGCGTTCAGTCGCGAATTCAAGGTCTTGGTCGGTGTGTCGCCTTTGTTATACGCTAGGATGGAGCGGGCACGCTTTTTCCGGCCGCCACCTCCGGATGAGGAAGAGGATGAGTGAGTGCGTGAATAGTAGTTGTAGTTGTAGAAAGCGGCGAGCATTCAGACTTGGTGCTCACACGTTCTCTATTTAGCATAGTGACAGGCAATAAGTAGAAATAGCACTTGCCATACGGGTTTCGTCCGGCAGGATGGGGCGCATGAGACGCGCGCGCTGGTTGGCACCTTGGAAGGATTCGCTGGTGAAGCCGGCGATTTACCACTGCATATCGCGGGTGGTGGACCGGCGATTCGTGTTCGGCGACGTGGAGCGGGAGAAATTCCGTGTATTCATGCGGATGCAGGAGAATTTCTCTGGCTGCCGGGCGCTTTCCTACTGCGTCATGTCCAATCACTTCCATATTCTGTTAGAGGTGCCGTCGATGCCAGAGGGTGGGATTTCAGACGAGGAGTTGCTGAAACGGCTCTCCGCGACGAATTCCGGAGCGTTCGTCGCCATTGTGGCGCGGGAGTTGGCGGAAGCGCGCGCGGCGGGGCGTGAAAAGCGCGTGGCGGAAATCCACGCCCGTTTTACCTATCGGATGCACAACCTCAGCGAGTTCATGAAGACCTTGCTGCAACGCTTCACTCGCTGGTTCAACCGCACTCACAATCGCAGCGGCACCTTGTGGGAGGAACGCTACAAGAGCGTGATCGTGGAAAGCGGAGTCGCGGCGCGTACGATGGCGGCCTACATCGACCTCAATCCGGTGCGCGCGGGCATGGTAACAGACCCTGCGGAGTATCGCTGGAGCAGCTACGGCGAGGCGGTGGGAGTCGGGCCGAAAGGCAATGGGAAGAGGTCGCGGGAGGGATTGGTGAGAGCGTGCATGAGCCATCAGGGAGCGGGCTTTGAGGCGGAAAAATGGAAGGATGTTTCACGGATTTATCGGCGGGCGATGGGGCTGGCGCTTGGAAGGAAAAGCGGCAAGGCGGAGTTAGGAGCCAGCCCCGTGGTGACGAAGAACACGGAGGAAATGCTGGCGGGCGTGGACAACGAGACGGCGCTGCCGGACTTGCGGATGGCGGGGATGCTGCGCCAACGGGTGAGGTATTTCACGGATGGAGCGGTGATCGGCAGCAAGGCATTCGTGAACGAGGCGTTTGCTGCGGCGAGGGAAAGGTTCACGGATAAACGCAAAGACGGCGCGCGGCGGATGAAAGGAAGCGGAAAAGATGCTGCCGGAGTGCTGTGGAGTGTGCGGGATTTGAGGGTGGGAATCTGATTGGCGCTTTGACGCCGCCTGTTCCGCAGGCTGGAGAAGTATCTATTCATTGTTTTTACACACGGATCATTATCTTGGGTGGTGCCAGATTCCACGAATTCATATTTGTCGCAGCAAAACTTATCCGTGTCCTCCACCCCCGCTATCCATGGAATGCAAACGCTAGACCTAAAACGCCTTTGTTCGGCGGGAGCGCGTTCTACTGAAATCAAACTGTTCAAAATGTTTGACCGACTGCTAAAATACGGGTTCCATAAGTCAGTAAATGTTCAGCAAGATGTCATCGTGGAAGCGGCTGCCTTTGATCGTATTTCCGGTTCTCGGATTGGCAGGCTGTGACGGTACTCGCCAAAACGCGGAGCACTGGGAGTTGGAGCGCGAGACCATCGAGCTGACCCATCGACTGAAGCTCGCGGAATACCGCTTGGGCGGCGGCAGGACAGGAGATGCGGGAGATCCCGCCCTCATCCGCAACATGCTGAGTGAACAGGATCTGGCGAAGCAGGAATTAATGTGCTCACGGACCGACCTCACTGCGCAAATCGATAATCTCGAACATCTACTCGGCGAGATTGCCAGCGCGGACATACGGAAGCGCAGACAGGATGCGGTGGGAGTAAAATTCGAGACGCTCACACTGGCGGATGGCCGGGTTTTAAAGAACGTGAAGATTTCCGCAGTAGAGGACGGCGGCGTGGCGATCCGGCATGATGACGGTGCAGCCAGACTGGGCTTCGAGAATCTAACGCCCGCTCAAAGGGACAGCTTCGGCCTGGATGAGGTTTCGGCATTGGCCGCGCGCGAGCGGGAATCGCGAGAAGCTCTCGCCTACGAAAGGCAGATTGATGGGGAACTCGAAGTGCTGCGCGGGAAGCAGGAGCTTGCCGCTGCGGAGCAACGCCGCAGAGAGGATGACCGCGCATCACGCACATTGATGGCGCGGAACACCACGGAGCCACGGGTGAGTGCGCTCGCCAAGCCCGCCACTTCGGTTGGTGGCCGCTCGTGGTCGTCCCGGAGCTATTATCGTTCCTACCGGCCCACTTACAGTTACGTGTATGGCTACTCCGCCGCTCCCAACCCATTCTGTGGGAGTAACTATCGAGCTTCGAGTTGTACCAGCATCGAGCCCCTTCCTCGTGTTCCGGGCAGGGTCATGTTTCCCACGCCTACATCGAAATAGTCCGCCTGATTTTCCTAACCATCCATGAAACACCCACTGCGTCTTTGCCTGATTCCGCTTTTCATCGCATTCACCTGCGCCTCATGCGGGGATGATCCCCAACTGTTGGCGAAGCGGGAAAAACAGAAGGCTGAAATTGCCCGCTTGAAAGGCGAGATCGCCCTCGTTGAGGAAAAGCTCAAGAACGTGCCGCCCGATGTTTCCGAAGAAGTGGAGGCCGCGAAAAAACAGGAGAATGAGCAGGGCGCGGAGATCGCTAAACTCGAAGCCGAGGTGACTTCGCTCGAAGCACGCAAACGCTCGCTCCAGACCGAGTTCGATTCCTACCGCGCCAAGTATCAGGTCAAATAACCCAACTTCCTCATCCCATGTCTTTCAGTGATTTAATGTCGAGCGGTCGTGGTCCGGGTGTGATCGGGATGCTGCTGGCGATGGTGGTTCTCGTCGGTTTCGGCCTGTTGTTTATGTTCGCCTTTGATGAAGGCATGCAAGGTGCCGATCAGTCGATCGAGTCCTTGATTTCCAACCAAGCGAAGGAGATCGATAGCCTCATGTCTGGAATCGCCCATGGTGAGAAAGAGCTGACGAAGGCACCCGCCCTGATCGCGGCCGGGAAAAAACTCAAGGACTTGAAGCGTGAAAACCAGTTCCGCGATGGAAACATCGAGGGGCTCAAGAAGGGCATCGCGTCCGCCAACGAAGCGATCACCGTCAAGCTCGCCGAGATCGAAGCCTACAAGGAGAAATACCGCGCCTACGCCCGTGGAAAAGCCAAGGGCCGGGAGCTGGAGCGGCTTGAAACCCGCGACGGCTCTGCCTATCAGAAAGTCGTCATCCGCGAGGTGACAGCCATCGGTTTCCAGATCATGCACGATGGCGGCCAGAAACGCATCGCCTTCGAGCAGCTTCCCGCCGAGATGCAGGATGAATTCCAGTTTGATCCGAAACAGAAAGCCGAAGCCGTTTCGAAGGAGGAAGCCATGCGCGACGTGCACGAAAACGCCGTCACTGCCGCGCAGGAAGTGGCAGGTCAGCAGGCGGTCGAGCAGCGTGAGAAGGCAGCCGAAGAAAAAAGGCAGAACATGGTGCGCTCCATCGCCATCAAGGAAAGCAGGATCGAGATCCTCAAGACGGAGATCAAGCAGTTGAATGAGTCCATTCCCAAGGAATCGTTGAAACGCATCAGCAACGCTCCCCAGATGAAGCTGCAGCTTTCCAACAAACAGCGGGAACTCTCGGCGCTGTCGGCTGAGGCCGCCCGCCTGCGGTCCGCTCTCTAACACCAGCGCACCGCATGATTTCATCCGATGACAGTCCCGGCCTGTTCACCTTCATGGTCGGTCTCATCCTAGTGGTCTTCACAGGCGTCGCGCTGTCGCTGCTGATGGACCGCAAGTTCAGCTTCTCGAAACGGGTTTCCGGCCTCGCTGGTCAGATCGAGGCGGGTGCCACGGAATTGGAGCAGCTCAAGGTGATACAACTCGATTTGGAACGCCGCCTCACCGAGCTTGATCCCAAGCGCCATGCACTGATGGAAACCCGGACTTCGCTAGACCGCAAACTGCCAGCATTGACCGCGCGGCGGAAATCCCTAACAGACACGTTGGGAACCCTCCGACTGGCACTTCCCGTGCTGGACGCGGAGTTCGCCCGCTACCGCAGCGCATATCGGGATGCCGCCCGCGCCGCTGCGGTAGGCGAATCTCTCGGCACATTCGCCGTGCGCGGCGGCCGCGAATATCGCCAAGCGGTGATTAACCGCGTCACCGAAGTAGGATTGGAAATCCGCCATGAGAACGGCATCGCCAGAGTGCAGGCTCCAGAGCTGGATCAGGCGATGCAGGATCGTTTCCAATGGAATGACGAGGCCCGCCGCGCCAAGCTCAATGAAGAAAACGCCCACCACCTGGCGATGGCGGGAACGCCGCTTCCACCTGAAAAACCGACCCGCCGCACCTTTGACTCGCCGAAGCCGAAGGGCCGCGCGCCCGATGTCGATGTCGCCAAGCTCGAAGCCCTGCGCTCCAAGGTGAGCTTATGGAAGACTCGCGTTTCCCATTTGAAATCCGAGCGCAGCCAGGCCCTCAGCGCCGCATCCTACGGCTCCCAGTCATCCGTGCCCGGCAGTCTGGAAACATGGCAGGCCAAGGCCGCACGGCTTGGCTCGGAACTCGCGAAAGCTAGCGGAGAATTCGCCGTCGCCAAAGCCGCGCTCGCTGCCGCCGCACCTGGCGATCCGCTGTTGCGACCTGATACCAGTAGTCAGTGAGTGAAGTTGCGTTTTTTCTAAAATCCGGTTGCCCCACGGCGTAGTATAACGTGAAGTCACCGCGTGCGTTACGAACCGATACCAGCCGCCTTTTTCACCGGAAACCGCGATAAGCTCCGCGCCCTCCTTAAACCTAACAGTATCGTCATCGTTCATGCGAATGACATCTATCCGACCAATGCCGACGGATCGATGGCCTTCAAGCAGAACAGCGACCTCTTCCATCTCACCGGCATTGATCAGGAGGAAACCGTCGTCGTCCTGATGCCGGACGCCGGTGATCCGAAGGACCGCGAGATCCTCTTCGTGCGCGAGACCAACGAACACGTCGCCGTGTGGGAAGGTGAGAAGCTCACCAAGGAACAAGCCCTCGCCGTTTCCGGAATCGAGCGCATCGAGTGGTCCGCTGCTTTTGAAGGCTTCCTGCACCGCTTGGTGCCGCAGGCGGACCACGTCTATCTCGCCACCAACGAGCACCTCCGCGCCAGCACCGTCGTGGAGACTCGCAACGACCGCTTCATCAAAGACTGCCAGGCGCGCTATCCGCTCCACCGCTATGAGCGCCTCGCGCCGCTGATGCACCGCCTGCGCATGCTCAAGGAGCCGGATGAAATCCGCATGCTCCAGAAAGCCTGCGACATCACCGAGGCCGGATTCCGCAGGCTGTTAGGTTTTATCAAGCCCGGCGTAGGCGAGTGGGAGATCGAGGCCGAGCTGTTACACGAGTTCGTCCGCCGTGGATCGCGCGGCTTTGCTTACAATCCCATCATCGGCTCCGGCAAGAACGCCTGCATCCTGCACTACGTCGAGAATGACCAGATCTGCAAGGATGGTGAAATGGTTCTGCTAGACGTCGCCGCCGAATACGCCTGCTGGAACTCCGACCTCACCCGCACCGTGCCCGTGAACGGCAAATTCACCAAACGCCAGCGCGAGGTCTATGATGCCGTGCTGCGTGTCTTTCGTGGAGCCAACGACATCCTGCGCCCCGGCAACACGCCGATGGAATATCAGAAACAAGTCGTCGAGATGATGGAGCGCGAACTCATCGGCCTGAAACTTTTCACCGCCAAGGAAGCGAAAGAACAAGGCCCGGACAAGCCGCTCACCAAAAAATACTTCATGCACGGCACCTCACACCACCTCGGGCTGGACGTGCATGATGTGAGTCCGCCGCACCAACCCTTCGCAGCAGGCATGGTCTTCACCATCGAGCCCGGCATCTACATCCGCGAGGAAGGCCTCGGCGTCCGCATCGAAAACGACATCCTCATCCGCAATGACGCAAACTTCGATCTCATGGGCAAGATCCCCATCGAAGCCGATGAGATCGAGACGTTGATGAACGCCCGCTAAGTTTCCCGGCCCTGCGATTTCCTTGATGGCAGTGATTTTCTGTGCCGGATCACGCTTCATGAAAATCCCGCTTGATGCCAATATTCGGCTAGGCATCATCAAAGGATGGAATCAACTCATAGCCTCATCCCTGTGCCCCGCATCTGGACTCGCCGCAAGATCATCAGTTCGATGGCTCTTGCCTTCGCGGCCCCCGGTGCATTCGCCGAGCAGCTCGCACTCACGCCCAGTCAGACGGAAGGCCCGTTTTACCCTGACAAGCTGCCACTGGATACGGACAACGACCTGCTCATCATCAACGATGGCATCACTCCCGCCGTCGGCGAGGTGACTCATCTAACAGGCCGCCTGCTGGACGCGAAGGGCGATCCTATCCGCAACGCGGTAGTCGAGATCTGGCAGGTGGATGGCAATGGCGTCTATCTCCACAAGGGCAGCGGCGGTGCGGACAAGCGGGATGCGAATTTCCAAGGCTTCGGGCGTTTCCTCACCGGCTCCACGGGCGAGTATTATTTCCGCACCATCAAACCCGTCGCCTATCCCGGCCGCACGCCGCACATCCACTTCGCGGTGAAGATGAAGGGGCGCGACAAGTGGACGACGCAGTGTTACGTCAAAGGCGAGGCGCAAAACGAAAAGGATGGCGTGATCCGTGGCATCAAGGATGCGAAGGTGCGCGAGTCCGTGATGGTGGACTTCGCGGCGATCAAGGATTCAAAAGCGGGCGAGTTGGCCGCGCGGTTCGACATCGTGATGGGCTTTACTCCGACGGACATGGAGCACTGAGCCCGATCCGTTAGAGCAGTCCCATCACCTGCGCCAGGTGCTCATCCGGCTTCACCTTCGGCAGCACGGCCTTGATCTTCCCGTCCGGGCCGATGATGAAGGTCGTGCGCTCGGTGCCCATGTAGGTCTTTCCATACATGCTCTTCTCCACCCACACGCCGTAGGCTTCCACGATCTTGTGGTCCTCGTCGCTGAGGATGGGAAAAGGAAGCGAATGCTTCTTGATGAACTTTTCGTGGCTCTTGATGGGGTCGGTGCTCACGCCGAAGACCTTCGCCTTCCGCGAAATTTCGCTCCATCCATCGCGCAGGGCGCAAGCCTGTTTGGTGCAGCCCGGGGTATCGTCCTTCGGATAGAAATAAAGCACCACCGTTTCCCCCTTGAGGTCGGAGAGTTTGACGGTGGTCGGTGATGCGTAGGGGCCGCCGATCGCCGGGGCGGAGAACGCGGGGGCCTTGGTTCCAGGTTGTGGCTGGGTGCTCATGGATGTTGTTTTTGTGAGGGTGGGATGGATGATCGTGAAATATGTATGCAGGCGGCAGGGATTCAAGCGGCGGATACTTGATGCTGCTCAACTTTGGAAAAGCCATCCTGAGTCCTTGTGTGGCGGGTTGGCGCTGATACGTTCGGTTTCATGATTTACCGCCGCTTCGGCCGCACCGAGATCGCCATGCCCGTGCTCACCTGCGGCGGCATGCGTTACCAGCACAAGTGGGACGACGTGCCGCCGGAGGATATTCCGAAGGCGAATCAGGAGAATCTGGAGAAAACCATCCACCGCGCGCTGGAAGCGGGTATCAACCACATCGAGACCGCGCGCGGCTACGGCACGTCGGAAATGCAACTCGGCTGGGTGTTGCCGAAGATCCCGCGGGAGAAACTCATCGTCCAGACGAAGGTGGCACCTGCCCCGGATCCGAAGAATTTCCTAACCGACTTTGGCAGGTCGATGGATTACCTGAAACTCGACCACGTGGACCTGCTCTCGATCCACGGCATCAACAACCGCGAACTGCTCGAACAGACGATGCGGCCCGGCGGATGCCTCGACGCGGCGCGCCAACTACAGAAGGAGGGGCGCTGCATGCACATCGGATTCTCCACCCACGCCCCGCTGGACGTGATCCGGGACGCGGTGAACAGTGGTGAGTTCGACTACGTGAACCTGCACTGGTACTGGGTGAACGACCGCAACTGGCCCGCCGTGGTGGATGCCACGAAACACGACATGGGCGTCTTCATCATCAGCCCCAATGACAAAGGCGGAAAACTCTATGAGCCGCCGGACAAGCTCGTCCGTCTGTGCGAACCGCTCTCGCCGATGGTCTTCAATGACCTTTACTGCCTGATGCGACCGGAGGTTCACACCCTGAGCATCGGCGCGGCAAGACCTTCGGATTTCGACGAACACCTGAAGGCCGTGGCTATGCTCGATCAAGCGGAGTCCCACGTGCCACCGATCGACCGCCGCCTGCGCGGGGAAATGGCGGCAGTGCTCGGAGCGGACTGGCTGGAAGGCTGGGAACAGGGCATTCCCGAGTGGGAGGAAGTCCCCGGCGACATCAACATTCTGGAGATCGTGCGGCTCTGGAACTACGCGAAGGCACTCGACATGGTCGCGTTCGCGAAGATGCGCTACAACCTGTTAGGAAACGGTGGCCACTGGTTCCCCGGTCTGAATGCGGCGAAGCTCCACGAACACGACCTGCTTCCATGCCTGTCGCGGAGTCCGTTCCGTGTACGCATTCCCGGCGTGCTCGCCGAAGCGCGCGAGATGCTCGCCGGCGAAGAAAAGAAACGCCTGGGAAAATCCTGAACCGCGCTAGCAAACCGCCTTTGAGTAAACAGAAAGAGACTGTTGTTGTGCCGTTCATGTGGAATATTGAAATCCAATCAATGACCCAAATGACCCTTAAGTTAGCGCCATTCGGGTCCTTGGATTTGAATATTCTCAAATGGTTCTTCAGGATTCTGACATTAGCAGAGTCTTCGCACATCCGGTTCACAAGCTGGCTCATCGCCTCAGGCTGGCAAATGTGCAGCCGTTGACCAGCCAGTCATTGCTCATCAAGGTAGCTGTGAGGTGGTGAAGCTCACGGTTTGCTGTGGCTTCATGATGTTCACGACTCCATCCGCAAACATTTCAATTTCCCTGACTGCGTCAGAGCTTTGGGCGGCGCTCTTGGGTTTTGCCTCCGGGTTAGAGACGGGCGCTCATGGTTGAAGGGGAAAAGAAAGGCGGACAAGGTGCCCGCCCTCTTGAAAACATCACTCGCTGAATTCGTCTTCTTCGGTATCAGCCTTTTTGTGATCCTTCTTCGCGTCGTCCAGAGGCGGCACGGCGATCGGCGGCGTGACGGCCTCGATGGGTGGCGTGGTGGCGGTGCGGCCGGGCTGCGCAGGGCTGGCGATGATTCCGCCGGGAAGTTGTTGGACGCTGCCATTGCCATTGCCGGTGGTGGGTGCAGGCGCGGCTTTGGTGAGGAGATCGGCGCGCTCCTTGAGTAGGGCTTCCACGGTGGACTTGCTGACTTCAAAGATGCGGCCTTCAAGTGCTTTCTCCTTCTCCAGCTTTTCGTTGAGCGTCTTCATGCGCTCGGTGAAGGCGGTATCCTTGGTCTTGGCGTCCTCGGGTTTTTCGCCTTCCTCCTTCTTGCGTTCCTTCGGCAGGTCCGCAGCGACGGTCACTGTTAGAAATAGGTTATCGGCGGCGGGCGGTGGCGTTGCCGGATTGGCGGCGATGGCGGCTGGCGGCGCAGGCTTGGCCTTGGCGGGTGTGAGGGTGATCGTGTATCGGAAGCCCTCGACGGTTTCGATGACGGCGCTGCGTTTTTCCGAAGCATCACCGCTGCGCTCGGCGAGCTTGTCTGATGGGACGATGTCCTCGAAGCGTGCGTAGGAAAACAGGCTCTTGAGTGGCGTGGCGGCGGCGGTGTCGAGCACCTCATTGCCAGCGGCTCCTTCCAACTTGAATTCCGCGTCTTCGGTATCGCGGGTCAGTTTCCATGCGGGCTCGTCTTTGCCCTTCTGGCTGAGGGTGATGGTCTTGATCTTCTCCGGGCTGATGAAACCATCCGCAAGCCAGCGTGCGGGCTCGGCATTGACGGAAGGGAACATTTCACTCACCGCGTAGAAACCCGAATCATCGGCGTGATTGCGGATGTAACGGCCCACCGACGCGCCGCCACCCATGGGGCTTGCTTCCGCGCCGCTCTCAATGTTTTTGCCGAGTGAAACCTTGGCGACTTCCTTGCCAGCGGAGTCCTTGAAGGTGGCTGTTAGGCCACGATCTTCGGCTTTCGAGGCGCTTTCATCCATGCCGAAACGAGGTGCGAACGATGGACCGGCCTCCATGCCGCGCGTGACCTTGAGGTCTCCGAGCGTGCGCAGGAAATCGTTCACATAACTTGCATTGGCGGGATAGCCTTCGCGCTGGGCGACGGCCCACTTGCCGTCTTTCTTGGCAAGCGTGACGGAGCCTGCGGTGCCCTGGATGTCCATGGTGGCGACATCGGTGGCAGGGAAGGATTCAAACAAGGTCTGGCCGGAGGCACGGTTGGTGGCGCTCTTGCTGGTGTCTTTCTGCGTGAGCTTCGTGACGGTCACAGCGGCACCAAGGGCGATCGCGATGACCCAAAGGATGATTACCTGGCGTTTGTTCATGGCTTGGGGAATTTGAAATTTGAGATTTGAAATTTGAAATCAGCGCGCACGGGTGGAGCGGCGGCGTTGGATGAAGAGGCCGAGGCCGACGAGGATCACGATGACGGGCATGAGCACCACGTTGAGCAGGGTGATCTTGCCAGCGAGTTTGTCCTTCTGGCGGCGGAGTTCCTTCTCCTGCCCGCGAATGAGCTTGGAGTAATCGACTTGCTCCTTGCGCAGCTTGCGGATCTCCGCCTCTTGCTCGGGAGATGCGTAGGGGCCACTGCTCTTGGTGCGAGATTCCTGGAGCTTGCTGAGTTTCTCCATGGCGGCTTTTTGCTTTTCCTGGAACTCCTCGATCTTGGTGCCGACTTGTTTGTTGAAATCCGCCTCCATCTTCTGGACCACGGTGAAAGGCCTGCGCACGGCGGAGCGCGAACGCGAACCAATGAGGTGTTTCGAGCCGACGGCTTGGTCTAGCAGGTTGAAGAGCAGCGAGGAGTTGCCACCGACGGGTGATGCCATCTGCATGCCGCCGAAGTCCTGCACGTTGTAGGCGAAGCGATCGTAAAACGCATCCACGTCCGCGATCAGGAAGACATTGCCGTCTGCGGCGGCTTCTTTGAGAGAGGATGGCTTCGTTTCGTCCTTCTTCTCCTCGGCAGTTTCATCGGCGGCCTTAGGCTTGCCATCGGGAAAGGCGGTTTTGAATTTTCCTGATAGATGAGTGACGAGGTCATAGGCCGTGCCGGAGGAACGGAAGGTGGTGGTGAGTGCGGGATCGAGTTGCGAGGCGCGCATGGAATCCACGAAACCCGAGCCGGTGGTGGAGCGGATGAGCGTGTTGGCGGAAACACCGCCGCCGCCGGTCTTGGTGAAGGCTCCGGGGAGGAAGAACGTGCAGGAAGCGAGGTCTTTGGTGATGACATTGTCGTTCTGCGGCATCGATTCCTTGGTGAGGGTGAGCACGGCGAGACCGTTGCGGTTGCCAGCGAGCTTAGTGGCCAAGGTGGGATCGCCGAGCACCTTGCCGGACTCGAAGGAAACGCCCCATGCGGTGAGCAGTGTGGGCAGTGTGGAAGTGGGCGGCGTGCCAGGTGTGCCCATCATTGGATTTCCACCGCCGACCATCTGTGCGGTTAGAGCGTGGGCGTCGAGACATGCGACGACGGTGCCGCCGCCGAGCAGGTATTGATCCACTGCGAACTCGGTGGCCGGGGTGATGCCGGCGGGGTGGAGGACTAACAGAACTTTGATGTCCTTGGGATCGAGCGTTGGGTTTTCCATTGGCACGTCCACGATGTCAAAGGACTGCTTGAGTTGCTGATAGATCACCCACGGGCGGGCGGGCGGCTGACCCTGCATCTGCATCATCGGGTTGCCAGCGCCGCCCTTGAGGTCGAAGGCGGACATGATGCCGATCTTGGGTTTCTTCGGAGTGCTAACTTCGGCGACGGCCTTGGAGAGTTGGTATTCGAGCATCGTTTCCTCCTGCGGATTGAGGAAGGGGAGAACGCTGGTTTTGTCCAAGCAGGAGATGGCGATGCCGAAGTAGAGGTTTTGATCGTCCATGCGCTGGCCGTTGATGCCATCGAGATTGGCGGAGTCTTCGGCGTCGGTGTCAGGCTCGGGGTCGAGGTTTTCGATGCGGAGTTTTCCCCTGGAAAGCGCGGCGTATTCCTTGAGCAGGTCGTCCACGCGACGCATGTGGAGTTTCATCTCCTCCGGCATGTAGTCGGTATTACGCGAGGCGTAGTAGCGGATGACGACGGGAGTATCGAGTTCGCCGAGGATGGCCTTGGTGCCGTCCGAAAGCGTGTGAAGCTGCTTCTCGGTGAAGTCCGCGCCGCGGTTGCCGAGCGGGGTGAGTGAGACGAGCCAGTTCGCGAACACGGCGATGGCGACGAGTGCGGCGACTCCGAACGCCGCGCGGGTGACGGGATGGGTGATTTTCATGTGGATCTGAAATTTGAAAGTTGAAGGTGAATCCGAATCAGGCGCGCTTGGAGGAAAGGATGGCGCTGGTGCCTAACAGGCAGACGAAGATGAAGGAGCCGAACCAGACGAGGTCCTGCAAACGGAACAAGCCGCGGTTGAGTGAGCGGAAGTGCTCCCAGACGCCGATGGCGGTGACGGCCTCGACGACGGCGGGCGAGGCGGCTTTTCCCAACTCGCGGGTGAAGTCGTCATAACCGCAGAGCACCATCGTCACGCAGACGGCGACGGAAACGATCAGGCAAACGACCTGGTCGCGGGTGCACGCGGAAACGAGCATGGTGATGGCGAGGAAAGTGCAGCAAACGAGGAAGCTGCCGATGTAGCCGGCGAAGATCGTGCCATTGTCTGGATTACCGAGGTAGTTGACCGTGCAAACGATCGGAAAGGTGAGCAGCAGCGCGGCGAGCCAAACGGTGGCCGCAGCGAGGAACTTGCCGATGATCGCGCTCCATGTGGAGAGCGGGAAAGTGCCAAGCAGCTCGATGGTGCCGGTGCGTTGTTCGTCGGACCAGAGCTTCATGCCCACGGCGGGTGCGAGCAGCATGAAGATCCATGGATGCCAGAAGAAGAAGGTCCATTCCAGTGAGGCATCGCCGACGCGCATGAAGCTGCCGAAGCTGAAGGCAAGCCCCATGGAGAGCGCCAGGAAGATGACGATGATCGCGTAGGCCGTGGGCTGCGCGAAGTAACTGGTGAGTTCGCGTTTGTAGATGGTGAGGGAAGTCATCTGGATTTGAAATTTGATATTTGAGATTTGAAATTAGTCTTACGCAGCTGCTTCGGTGTCGCGGGTGGTGAGGCGGCGGAACAGATCGGTTAGAGAGCCGTTGCCGGATTGCTGTAGAAGCTGCGCTGGTGTGCCGTCAGCGACGATTTTTCCGCGATCGACGATGACGGCGCGGGTGCAGGCGGCTTCCACTTCCTCAAGAATGTGGGTGGAGAAAAGAATGGCCTTAGTTTCGCCGAGGCGCTTGATGAGTTGGCGAACCTCGTGTTTCTGGTTGGGATCGAGACCGTCGGTGGGCTCGTCGAGGATGAGCACTTCGGGATCATGCAGTAGCGACTGCGCGAGGCAGGTGCGGTGGCGGTAGCCTTTCGAGAGGGTGTCGATGGATTGTTTGGCGACGCCGCCGAGGAAGCAGGTTTCGATGGCGCGCTCGACGGCTTCGTTTTTCGCGGAGCCGCTGAGGCCGCGGACGCTGGCGCAGAATTTCAGGAATCCGATGACGGTCATGTCATGATAGAGCGGCGCGGACTCGGGCAGGTAGCCGACCTTGGTCTTGGCCTCCTTCGGGTTGTCGATGATGGAGATTCCGCAGACCCGGGCATCACCGGATGTGGGTGGGAAAAACCCGGTAATCATCCGCATGGTGGTGGATTTTCCGGCTCCGTTAGGCCCGAGGAAACCAAGGACTTCGCCTTTTTTGACCGTGAAGGAGAGGTTGTCCACGGCGCGCTTGGATCCGAACTGTTTGGTGAGGCTTTCGACTTCGATCATGGGTAAGGATTTTGAAATGGACGGTAGTGAACCGCTGGCAGGCAGCGACGCGGGGGAGGTTTCCTGTTTGAAAAAATGGCACAAGCGCAAATACGGGTGAATTTTTTCCGGCGGTGAGCAGAATCATCCATCCGCTCCGGCACCCGGCATTGGCGCTTCCGCAGACTGCCACAGCTCGCCGACTGTCTGCGCCTGCTCCGCGAAAGCTGCGATACTGCGAGATCGCATCGTTGGAGGATTAAGTGAAGTCTTTGAGGATTCGATTTTGTCAGCACGCTTTATGATCCCCGCTGGGATCGGAGCCAAGCTCCTCGTCCTTCTCTATGGGAATGCCGCGAGGGCTTGGATGCGGCAACTCATTCTTTCTCCAGCTTGGCGCGCGCGGCGGCGAGGCGGGCGCGCTTGGTTTCATCCACATGCGGGTATTTCAATCCGAGTCCCTGGATGGCGGTGACGATGATGTCCGCCACCATCGCGCGGGCCACGTACTTGCGGTCGGCAGGAACGACGTGCCACGGCGCACGCTTGGTGCTGGTGGCGGTGAGCGCGTCTTCAAATGCTTTCTGATAGGTCTTCCAGTGCTCGCGCTCTGCCAGGTCCGCTTCGGAAAACTTCCAGTGTTTTTCCGGATCAGTCATGCGTTCGAGAAAACGCCGCTTTTGCTCGTCCTTGGATACGTGGAGGAAAAACTTGAGCACCAGTGTGCCGTTTCTCGTTAGATGTTTCTCGAAGTTGTTGATGTCCTCGTAGCGTTTTTTCCAGAAGCGCTTGTCCGGGTTGGCGGGAGAGCCGGGGCCGAGCCACTCGGGGTGGACTTTGACGACGAGCACATCCTCGTAGTAGGAACGATTGAAGATGCCGATGCGGCCGCGCTCGGGCAGTGACTTCATGTAGCGCCAGAGGAAATTGTGATCCAGTTCCTCGGCGGAAGGTTTCTTAAAACTGAAAACCTGGCAGCCCTGCGGGTTCACGCCGCTCATGACGTGGCGGATGGTGCCGTCTTTTCCTGCGGCGTCCATCGCTTGCAAGATGATGAGCACCGAGTGGGTGTCGCTCGCGTAAAGAAGTTCTTGCGCGGCATCTAGCAGCCTGCGGCTTTCCTCAAGAATTTCCTCGGCGCGTTCCTTGATGAAGTCCTTGCCGAGATCCTTGGCCTCATCAGTCTCTGTCCAATCGGTGACGTAGTTCTTGAGCTTCACCTCGGAGCCGGGCTCGACGAGGAACTGGTTGAGCAATTTTGGCTGGATCATGGTTTTTAAAAGTTTGAATGAAACCGCTGCTGCGGCGAATCAATGTGCGATCCCGCCCGGCGAGAAGGCAAGCCAAACGAAAGCCCGCCCGCCGCGTCGCCGTATCGCCGCAGATGAAAGTATTTCTCAGCCTCCTGCTGCTACTCGGCGCTTCCCTCATCGCCGCCGCCGCGCCGCCCAACATCGTCATCATCTTCATTGATGACATGGGCTACGGAGACATCGGCCCATTCGGAGCCACCAGTCAGAAAACCCCCAACCTCGATCGGATGGCGACTGAGGGGATGAAACTCACCTCATTTTATGCGGCACCGGTTTGCTCGGTGTCACGAGCACAGGTTCTCACCGGCTGCTACGGCGTGCGCGTGGACGTGCCAGGTGTGTATTTTCCCGGTGGCCCCGGAGGATTGAATCCGAACGAACGCACCATCGCCGAGCGTCTCAAGGAACGCGGCTATGCCACCATGTGCATCGGCAAATGGCATGTCGGAGATCAACCGGAGTTCCTGCCCACACGCCAGGGATTCGACCACTACTTCGGCATCCCGTATTCCAACGACATGCAGGTGAAATCCTCCGCATCCGGCCAGCGCGTGGTGCCCTTACTGCGAGATGACAAGGTGCAGGAACTTCTAACCTACGATCAACAAAGCCGCATTGTCGAACGCTACACCGATGAGGCCGTGAATTTCATCACGACGAACAAGGGCAAACCCTTCCTGCTCTATCTACCCCACACCGCCATCCACACCCCGATCTATCCGGGCGCAGCCTTCCGTGGCAAATCCGCAAACGGTCAGATCGGTGATTGGATCGAAGAAGTCGATTGGAGCACAGGCCGCATCCTCGACACGCTGCGAGAACTCAAGCTCGCCGATAACACCCTCGTCATCTTCACCAGCGACAACGGCCCATGGCTCATCAAGAAGTCGGACAGCGGCAGCGCAGGTCCATTACGCGGCGGCAAGGGCAGCACTTGGGAGGGCGGTGTGCGCGTGCCCACCCTCGCATGGTGGCCCGGGAAAATTTCACCTAACAGCACTACCGACGCCATCGCCGGCACCATCGACCTGCTGCCCACCGCCGTCGCTCTCGCCGGTGGCACCCTTCCCGAACAACCGGTGATCGACGGACGCGACCTCTCGCCGCTGCTGCTTGGAAAAACCAAAGACTCCCCGCGCGGCGTGCATTGCTATTTTTTGGGATACCATCTTCAGGCCGTGCGCCAAGGATCATGGAAACTCGCCATCGCCCCGCAGAATGAAACCATGGGCCGCGACATCAAGCCCGACGCCGACACCAAGGAGCCACGCCTCTATAACCTCGATGCGGAAATCGGCGAGCGCACCAACGTCGCCGCCGCAAATCCCGAAATCGTCGCCCGCCTGAAAGCCATCGCGGAAAAAACAAACTCTGAAATCGGCGGAGACAAGCCCAGCGCCCGCCGCGCCTCCGGCAAAGTGGAAAATCCCGTCCTGCTCTACCCAGCTGAGAGGACCAAGCGCGAGGCGAAGGGAAAGAACAAGTAAGCAGAGGAGTGAAAAATGGAGTTCATCTTCAGCGTGCAAAAGTGGAAGAAGCACGGTGAAGCGCGAACTCCGGATGACAGTCCGAATCCATCAATCAATCGCCTCAAAATGGAAGACATCTTCAAATACATCCTGCTTGGCTTGTTGGTTCTGCCATTTGCGGCATTGATGATGGATGCTTTCGGTAAGACCGAAGGGATAATGCTCCGGGTCGCTGGTGCTGTGGCTGGGATTTCCGTCTTGCTGATGTTGCTGATTGGTGGGCTTCACCAGCGCCCCAATGTAGCAAACATTTACGTGTGGGCGTTTGTGGCATGGCCCTTCTTTCTGCTTTTCGCGAAAGGGATCAATTCATCCATTCCCTGGTCGTCGATTTGGATTTCGGTTCCCATCATGAGTTGGTATCTGGTCAATGTGTCGATGCAGTTCTATTACCCGACGAATGGTGGAGGAGGGGGATTGGGTTTTGGGTTGGGTTTGATTGCGGGCTGGCTCTACATGGTGGTTCCATTTGCTATCCTGTTCTCGGTTTTTGTTGGCATCCAATTCACAGTGCGGCGAATCAAAGGCGAAGCCATGCGAGGCAAGCAGCGTTGATTGGATGTAACGATCAATGGAACTCATCTCATCCCGAAACACCGTGCGGCATTCTCTCGCGTGAGGTCCGCGAGATTTTCAGAAGTGATCGCGAGCACACCCGCAAGCGCTCTGCCGATGGCGGGGAGGTTGGCGGGGTGGTTGTGGTTTTCCGGCAGGGGATGGGTGATGGTTTCCGGAGGCGGGAGCATGTCCGGGGCGTCGGTCTCTAACAGGATGCGGTCGTGCGGGAGCTGGCGGAAGACTTCTTGTGCGGCGCGTTTGCGCTCATGCAGAAAGTGGCCGGAGAAGGAGAAATATGCACCTAACGGAATGAGACGGCGGGCGGTTTCGATGGAGCCGCCGAATGAGTGCATGAGGAAGGTGGCGGGCGGCGTTTCGTGAGTGAAGGCATCGAAGAGCGGTGCCCATGCCTTGAGGCAGTGGATGGTGAGTGGGCGTTTCATTTCGCGTGCGAGGCGGAGCTGTGCGATGAAGACCGGAAGCTGGATGGAGAGGGGAGGTGAGGAAACCCATTGGTCGAGTCCACACTCGCCGATGGAGGATGCAGGATGTTTTTCAAGGATGCTTTCTAACCGTTTCTGCCAGCCATCGCGTGCGGTGTGTGCCTGCCACGGATGAATGCCGAAGGCGGGAACCGCGAAATCCGGATGCGTGCTCACGATTTCCTCCACCGCAGCCCAATCGTCTTCGCTGGTGGCGTTCACCACGCAGCGCGTCACTCCGGCGGCGAGCATGGCGGCGATGATCGGCGCACGGTCTCCGAGGCGCGGGGCCTGGAGATGGTTATGGGCGTCCGTCCAGCCGGGCATCGGTGAAACTGTTAGCGCGGGCCCTTGGGGCCGGCTTTGTTAGGAGTATCGAAGGTCACATCGGTGATGGAGAGGCGGCGCTCCGTGGCCGGATCGTGGGTGGAGACCTGCATTTTGCGCAGCGTCCAAGTGTCCTTGGCGATCTGCATGATGTCCTCGACTTGGAACTCCTTCAAGAGGCCGCCCTTTTTGTCATGGCCGCGGATTTTCATGAAGGCACCGGCTTTGGTGTGGACCCAGACATAGACGACTTCGTAGCGGCCGGGGCTGCCCTTCGGTTTGTCGATGCGGATCTTGTAACAGGACTGACCGCCGACATCCTCCTGGCCTTCGAGCTTGGGATCGGGCCAGTAGAAGAAGCGCAGGGCGAGGTCTTCATAAGTGAGATCGGTGCCGGCGATGGGTTGCACGATCTTGTCGGCGGGGAACTCCTTCATCTTGCCATCAATGATTTCCGACAGCTTGAAATCATCGCCGCCGATGGCCATGTGGAAACCACGCCATGCATCTTTGTTTTCTTGAAACTGGAACTGGATGTCCTTGCCTTTGAGGAAGAGCGTGACGGGGATCTTGCGGTTGCCTTGGCGGATGTCGCCGCTGAGGCCTTTGTCGAGTTTCGTGAGTGTGGCGGACATGCGCGCACCTTCGAGGATCGCCTTGGGATCGGGCTGTTGGGCGGAAGCGTGAAGGGTGGCGAGCAGCGTGGCGGCTAGCAGGATTGGTTTGAAATTCATAGTGCGAGGATGGTTAAAACGCCGCTTTCGACAAGCTTTGCGCTGCTTTCCTTCAAAAAAGCGCGATGCATGGCGGGGGATTTTTTAAATCTGTCCCTTTTGGGGCTTGATGATCGGTGATCGGGTGAATTGGATGGCCACGACGCACCCGCCGTTGCCATCCG
This sequence comes from Akkermansiaceae bacterium, assembly GCA_031372635.1. Classification (GTDB taxonomy): domain Bacteria; phylum Verrucomicrobiota; class Verrucomicrobiia; order Verrucomicrobiales; family Akkermansiaceae; genus Luteolibacter. Next base: position 23,165 of record JANMLQ010000170.1, read on the forward strand.
TCATGAGCCTTCGCAAGCAGCTAACCGATATCCTCCCCGCATTGCTTCCGGGAAATCCCGCAGACTCTATCAAGGGCACGGAACTGATCCGTCTAACCCGGCTACAGCTAACAGGAAATTATTCCGACGCCTCGTTGCGCTACCATTTCTCGATCATGTCCTGTGATCCGGCCTCGCCGATCGCGAAGGTGGAGAAGGGCCAAGGCTACTACCGCCGCAGCGCGCCGCTGCCTGCTCTATCCGGCGCACAGGAACTGATGGCCCTCACGCAGGGACGGCTCGATGACCTGACCACCGTGGATCAGGACATCATGGACAACACCATGCTGCGCATCCGCAAGTTCCGCGCGGTGGTGACGCGATATTTCGAGATCAACGGTCGCTTCCCCTTCGCGTTCCGCCACGCATTCGGCAAGGACTCGCCGATCAGCAACCTGTGGAAATACCCCGAGCTGGTGCTGGTGGATTGGGAAACCGGCGGCTCGCCCGACGAAGAGATGTCGCTCGATGAAACGATGCTTTCGTTCAAGCAGCGCCTCGGCATCGCGCCATTCCGTCTGCACGCCGCGCGCCTTCGCATCCAGCCATCGTTGCAGACCTATCGCGAAGATTTCTATCAGACGCTTGCGGTCTCGATGTGGTCGCAAGGTGGTGAGTTGATCTACGCCGCACCGATCGAGGACGAGGCGCTAGCCGAGAGCTTGCGCCGCCTCAGTGCCGCTTTCGGAGTGGGCGTGACATCCTTCGGACTCACGCCCGATGCGCTCGACGAACTACCGCGCCCCGCCAACATCCTCAACGCCCATCCCCGAGAAACCGAAGCGATCATGGCGAAACTCGACATCAACCGCATCGCCGCGCCGAGATCACGTCCGCAACTTGATTGGTCCGAACTCACTGCTCTGCGCAACGAGTCCGAAGAGGCCGAAAAACTCGTCCAGTGGCTTACCCGCTGCATCGACGGACGCCGCGCCGAGGGTTTCAAGGACGAGTGAGGCACCGGCATGAGCTGGACTTTCAATAGTGTTGCAGTCGTCGGTTCCGGGGCGATCGGATTGTATTATGGCGGACGCCTCGCAGCTGCGGGAGAGGATGTGAGTTTCCTGATGCGTTCGGATTTCGATGCCGTTTCGCGTGATGGGCTGAAGGTGGAGAGCGTGCATGGGGACTTCCATCTGCCGCAGGTGAAGGCATTCCGCACAGCGGAGGAAATCGGGCCGGTGGATCTGGTGATCGTTTCTTGGAAAGCCACGGCGAATCATCATCTAGCAGAAGTCCTGCCGCCGCTGCTGCATCAAGGCACGCAAGTGCTCACGCTTCAGAACGGACTTGGAAACTGCGAGTGCATCGCGGAAATCACCGGGCCGGAACGCATACTCGGCGGCTTGTGCTTCGTCTGCATCAACCGGATTTCGCACGGCCTCGTCTCGCACACCGCTGGTGGCCGCGTGGTGATCGGCGAGTGGCGTGCGGGCCTGCCCGGCCGGGCTGCGGAAATAGCGCGGCGTTTCATAAACGCGGGCATTCCCGGCGTGGCGGTGGCCGATCTCGAACAAGCGCAATGGGAGAAACTCGTCTGGAACATCCCCTTCAACGGCCTGTCGGTGGCCGATGGCGGCGTGACCACCGATGTGTTATTAGAATCTGCGGATACGGAGGATGAAATCCGCGCACTGATGGTGGAGGTGATCGCCGCAGGCCGTGCGCAGGGACTGAAACTTGGGGATGAATTGATCGAGATCAACATCGAACGCACTCGCCCGATGGGGCCTTACCGGACATCCAGCATGATTGACTTCGTGGAAGGTCGTGAAGTCGAAGTGGGACCGATCTGGGAAGAGCCGCTGCGCCGCGCCAAGCAGGCCGGTGTTGCGATGCCTTGTCTGGAAAAGCTGCTGGAGCGGATCAAGCAGCGACTTGGAAAGGCTTCCGGGAATGATGCCCGGTGCTTTGATTCCGCCTAAATGGTTCTTGACGGGGAGCGCCGGGACTCCTGTTTTCATGCCACATTCACGCAGGTGTTCCTGTTCAAACCCAAACCATCCGCACCGATGCCAGACACTCCACCCGATCACACCGATTTCATCCACAGCGAGGAATTCCTCCGCGGCCTGATGAAACGCCAGCTTCGCCTTTCCATCTCCTGCGCCTCCGCCTTCCTGCTGCTGCTCTTCGGGCTGCCGCTCATGAATTACCTCGCGCCGCAACTCATGGCGCAGCGCGTCGGCGGTTTCACCTTGAGCTGGCTACTGCTCGGCATCCTGTTTTTCCCCTACGTGTGGATCATCGCCAAGTGCTTCATCGTGCGCTCCATCGCATTGGAAAACGCGGAAGTCCGCGTCGCAGCAGAAGGTAACAAGCGCAACTCCTAACAGCCACCTTTATGAACGTCGATCCCTGGATCTTTGCCTTCTCCGCCATCACCGTGGTGGTGACCATCCTCCTGGGTTTCCGCTCCGCGAAATCCTCCAAGTCCGCATCGGACTTCTTCGTCGCCGGGCGCTCGGTTTCCGTCGGCTGGAATGCCTCCGCGATTTCCGGCGAGTATCTGTCTGCCGCATCGTTCATGGGCATCGCCGGCATGGTGATGTCGTCGGGTTATGACGCACTGTGGTATCCGGTGTGTTATGCCTGCGGTTATCTTTTCCTTCTGCTCTTCATCGCAGGGCCGCTGCGGCGCTTCGGTGCTTACACCATTCCGGATTTCGCTGAGGGCCGCTATGATTCGCCGGTCTTTAGAAAAATCGCCGTCTGCTTCGTGTTGTTCATCGGCTTCTTCTACACCATGCCGCAGATGAAGGGCGCGGGTGTCACGCTGTCCTACATTTTTCCCGGCCTTCCCTACTGGGTCGGCGTCGCGGTGGTGGGTGTGGTCATCACGCTCAACGTCGCGCTCGGCGGCATGAAGGGTATTACGCTCGTGCAAGCGGTCCAGTATTGGATCAAGATGTTCGCCATTTCCGTGCCGATTTTCGTGCTCTTCGCAGTGTTTGGCAGCTATGGGAAAAACCTCTCGCTCAATCACTCCGCACACGACACCACTCCGCCACCGGCCATAGAGCGGGTGGAGAAACCCGAGGAGGGACACCGCCTCGTGATGCCAGAGAAAACCGCGCCCAAAGACGAGGCGTGGATCGCTCCCTTCGGCCCGCTGACCACCAAGGCGGCCAAGGCTGCGAATCTAACACCCGAGGAAACTCGGCCTCTCTCACTGCTCTACACATTCTCGCTGATCGTCGCGCTCGTCTGCGGCACCGCTGGGCTGCCGCATATCCTTGTTAGATTTTACACCAACCCGGACGGCGTCGCGGCCAAGCGGACGACCATGTGGGTGATGATCCTCATCGGTGTGTTCTACGTGTTTCCACCAGTCTTCGGCGTGCTCGGGCGGAATTTCCTGCCGGAACTCTACACGGGGCTCTCCGGCATCAAGGGCACGGATCAAGTGGTGCTCAAACTGCCCACGCTGATTCGCGAGAAATACGGAGTCCTCGGCTCCGTGCTCAGTGGCATCACTTGCGCGGGTGCTTTCGCCGCATTCATGAGTACGTTTTCCGGGCTACTTGTTTCAATGACCAGCGCACTCGCGCACGATGTGTATGGCCGCATGCTCAAGCCCGCCGCCACTCCCGAAGAGCGTATGAAGATGTTCAAGTGGTGCGCGGTCATCGTCGGCGGCGTCTCCGTTTTGTTAGGTTCGATGGTGGAGCCGCTGGAAATCAACTTCATGGTCGGCCAGGCCTTCGCCATCGCGGCGGCGAGTTATTTCCCGCTGCTGTTCATGAGCGTCTGGTGGCGTGGCATGACCATGAAGGGCGCGGCCACCGGTATGCTCACCGGCGGACTCTGCGCACTCGCCGCCGCCGCACTCGTGAACATCAGCACGCTCGCGCAGGACAAGGGGCCGATGGGCAAAATCTTCGGCGGCTTTGCAGGCATCAACGATTACTGGAAAGCCCATCCGCTGCTTCGCATCCTCGCCGAACAACCCGCCATCTGGGCTGTGCCGCTGTCCATCGGTTTGATGGTCATCGTTTCCATCCTCACGAGGAAAACCGTGCCCGCCGACGTCCGTATGAAAATGCTCGTGCTTCACGCGCCCGAAGCACTCGGCCTCAAGCAGGAATACATCCAGGAGCATCAAGGCGCCGGGCATTGATGCGCCACTGTGGCGGCGATCACCGGCCGCCGCCGCATCGCCTATGAAAGCTCTCCAAGCCAACGCCCCATCTACCTCCACCCATCTCGCTGCCGAGCACTTCTTCCGTCACGAGCACGGTCGGCTGGTGGCGGTGTTGTTGGCACAATTCGGGACATGGCGGCTGCAACTCATCGAAGACGCGGTGCAGGAAGCCTTGGTGCGTGCCTTGCAAACATGGCCGTATCGCGGCGTGCCGAAAAATCCGGCGGCATGGCTCACACAGGCGGCGCGCAATGTGATGCTCGATCATCTGCGCCGCGAACAACGCTGGCAGCAACGCGAGCAAGGCATCATCGCCGAGCACGAGCGCGAGCCTGCGGCGGATGCGGTAAACGACGAGCCGATCCGCGATGACACGCTGCGGCTCATCTTCATCTGCTGCCATCCGCAGCTCTCGCCCGAGGCGCAGGTGGCGCTTGCCTTGCGAATACTGTGCGGACTCAGCCCGGCGGAGATCTCGGCGGCCTTTCTAACAAGCGAGGCCGCCATTTCCAAACGACTCGTGCGGGCAAGGCAGCGCATCCGAGAACTCGAGCTGCCATTTGAAATGCCGGAGCCGCGCGAACTACCTGAACGCCTCGACAGCGTGCTCTCCACCATCTACCTGCTCTACAACGAAGGCTACAAAGCCTCATCAGGCGATGAACTCGTGCGCGAAGACCTCTGCCGCGAAGCGATCCGGCTCACGCGCATGCTTCTGGATCACAATGACTGCGCCACGCCGCGCACGCATGCACTACTCGCCCTCATGCTGCTGAATGCCGCGCGTTTCACAGCCCGCACCGATGACGCGGGAAACCTTCTACGTCTCCACGAGCAAAACCGCGCCGCGTGGAATTCCGCGATGATCGGCGAAGGCATGCATCACCTCGCCGCATCCGCACAAGGCGAGCAAGTCACCGCGCTGCACATCGAAGCCGGCATCGCCGCATGTCACAGCACCGCCCCATCGGCGGAGGCCACCGATTGGCCGCGCATCGTCTCGTTGTATGACCAACTTTTGGAAATCGCGCCATCACCCGTCGCGGTGTTGAATCGCGCGATCGCCATCGGCCGTGCCAGCGGAGCCAAAGCAGGCCTGGAGGCGTTGGACGAAATCCGCAGTCTGGAAAGCTATCATTTGCTACACGCCGCACGCGGCTCCTTCGCTGCGGAATGCGGAGAACACTCTGCGGCTGCAGCTCATTTTCGGGAAGCACTCGCCCACGCAGTCATCCCATCAGAGCGCGAGTTTCTCGAAGGGCAGATCACCCATCTTGAGTTGGCATTAGGCCGTATTTCCCAGCGGAAATAATTTTCCGGAAAAATCATCGCCTTTGTGTCCTGATGGCTTTCCATCATTCGTCGTATCTTTGAAAACCCCGATTCCTAACTCAAACTCCACATCACCATGATCCAAAAAACCATCGCCGCCCTCGGCACAATCCTAGCACTCACCTCATGCCAAGTCGCCACCACCGACCATGCAGCCTGCTCGAACATGCCGCCCTACAAAGGCTCCGCTGCCTTCGAGCGCATGAAAACCCTCGTCGGAAAATGGGAAGGCGAGTCGCCGATGATGGGCAAAATGAACACCGAGTTTCGCCTCATCGCCGGAGACTCCGTCATTGAGGAACGCTTCGCCAAAGGCACGCCGATGGAGATGCTCAGCACTTACTACGATGTGAATGGCAAGCTCACCATGAAACACTACTGCATGCTGAGAAACCAGCCACAGATGACGCTGACGAAAAGCATAGCGGACTCTCTCACCTTCACTCTGGCACCCACACCCGGCCTCAACCCCGCCAAGGACAAACACATGCACACCGCCACCTACAACTTCATCGATGCCAACCACTACAAGCTCGATGGCGTGGCCTGGGATAATGGAAAGCCGTCACCCTGCGGCCCGCCCGTCATCTTCACACGCAAGTAATCCGCCAACACTAAAACACCCACCATCATGATCAAAAAAATCATCCTCGGCCTCGTCGCCAGTGTCACCGTCATCCTCGCCATCGTGCTCATCCTCGCCGCCATGCAGCCCGCCGAATACCGCGTGGAGCGCAGTAGAACCATCGCCGCGCCAGCCGCCGTGCTGTTTGACCAAGTGAACGATCACAAAAAATTCGAGGAATGGAACCCATGGCAAAAAATGGACCCTGAATCGAAAACGATCTACAGCGGCACCGACTCCGGCGTGGGAGCCATCGCGAGTTGGAAAGGCGAAAAAGTCGGCGAAGGATCGGCCACCATCACCGAGAGCAAACCCGGTGAACTCGTCCGCCAGCGCATGGATTGGAAAGCACCCATGGAAGGCGTCAGCACCGTGGAATTCACATTCAAGCCCGAGGGCGACAAAACCACCGTCACTTGGGCGATGTATGGCACTAACAATTTCATGGGTAAACTCATGAGCGTCTTCATGGACTGCGAAAGCATGTGCGGCCCGGAGTTCGATAAAGGTCTCGCCGACTTGGAGAAGCTCGTCACAAAATCGAACTAAACACTTCATTTACAAACACCATGCACACCTACCTCCTGCTCTCACGCGGCCAATGGGATGCGAACTCACCCCAAGCCAACATCGAAGCCGACATCGGGAAATTCTACACTTGGTATGAGGCGAACCTGGAAAACGGCAGCTTCAAGCCCGGCTCCCGCCTGACCATGGACGCCGCACTCGTCACTCGCGACGGCATCCGCGCCGACGGCCCCTTCGCCGAGGGCAAAGAAATCATCGGCGGCTACTGGCTCATCGTCGCCGAAAACCTAACTGCTGCGGCAGCCCTCGCGGCGAAGAGTCCCGTCGTGCGACACGGCATCGAATACGAAATCCGCCCGCTAGAATCCGAACGCGGCTCCGTTTTCAGAACCACGAACGAAACGCCTTCAGCATGACTCCCAACCCCCAACAGCCCACCGGCGAACACCTGCTCTTCATCCGCGGCACGCACTGGAACCACGGCATGTCACCCGCGCAGCTTCAGAAAATCATGACTGACTTCTATGGCTGGGTGGAAGACCTCTCGCAGCAGGGCATCCTCAAAGGTGCGCAACCACTCGTGGAAGAAGGGAAAATCGTATCCGGCAACCAAGGCCGGCACGTCACCGACGGCGTCTTCGCCGAGTCAAAGGAATCCATCGCTGGGTATTTCCTGCTCGCCGTTTCTAACGAATCAGAAGCCATCCGCATCGCGCAAGCCTGTTCCATTCTCGGATACGGAGCCAGCATCGAAGTCCGCCCCATCGCCGACATGTGCCGCCCAATGGCAGAGGTGAAACAGCACGACCAACCCTAATAAAATACCTCAATGCCACACACCATCACGCTCCACCGCGTTCTCCGCTGCCCGCCAGTCCGCGTCTTCAACGCCTTCGAAAATGCCGTCGCTCTCGCGAAATGGCTGCCGCCCTTCGGCTTCACCTGCACCGTGCATGAGTTCGATTTCCGCGTCGGCGGCCAGTTCCGCATGAGTTTCACCAACCACACCAACGGCGAGAGCCACAGCTTCGGCGGCGAGTATCTGGAAATCATTTCTAACGAACTCATCTGCTACACCGATGTCTTTGATGATCCCAGTTTACCCGGAACCATGACCTGCACCGTTGAGCTAAAAAATGTGCTCTGCGGCACCGAGCTACGAGTGACGCAAGAAGGCGTCCCCGACGTGATCCCAGCGGAAATGTGCTACCTCGGCTGGCAGGAAAGCCTGATTCAGCTCGCCCAACTCGCCGAAACGGAGATCAATCAGTGATAAGCAATGGACCGACTTCTCCTGCGAAGGCGTATTGGAGCCAAACTGGATAAACTCATGGCTTGTCCCTGGACTCTCAACGATTAGGTTTTTTTCAAGATGGCCAGTGCTGCACAACTGAAAGCCCTACTCCAAAGTCATGCCGACGGCGATGACTCGCGGTTCTACGCGGTCGGGCTGCAAGTGGCGGCGGCGGAAGCCCGAAAAGGGCACGCCGACCTCGCGCGTGATTTACGGTATATTGTGGAAAAAAAACACTCCCGCGAATCGCAACGCGATGCTCGGGCGAACGTGCTACATATCGCGCAACCGCAGGGCGAAGTCGCAGACTTGCTCACAGCGCGACAGCCGGATGCGCGGCTATCTGACCTCATTTTAGATGATGCCGCAGGCACGCACATCCGCCGGGTGTTAAATGAGCAGAGGCAGTTGGAAAAATTGAAGTCACACAACCTCCGCCCACGGCAGACCTTGCTACTGACCGGACCGCCTGGGTGTGGGAAAACCCTGACCGCGTCGGCCATCGCGGGCGAGTTGGGACTTCCGCTTTTCATCGTGCGGCTGGAGAGCCTAATGACGCGCTACCTTGGCGAGACCGCGTCGAAACTGCGGATGATTTTCGAGGCGGTGGAGCGGACGCGAGCGGTCTATCTTTTTGACGAGTTTGACTCCATCGGCATCGCACGCGGCTCGGAAAACGACGTCGGTGAAATGCGCCGAGTGCTGAATGCCTTCCTCGTTTTCGTTGAGAACCACCGCGGCAACAGCGTCATCATCGCGGCCACCAATCACGGTCATCTGCTCGACCGCGCGCTGTATCGGCGGTTCGACGATCTCATCGAGCTTGGCCTGCCCAGCACGGAGTTGGCCGAGCGCACCTTCCGCGAACGGCTCGCAGGACAAAAAAGCTCTAAGCTGGGCTACGCTAAACTTGCCACCGCAGCGGAAGGATTGAGCTACGCTGAAATCACCCGTGTCTGCGAAGAGAGCATCAAGGACATGCTACTGCACGACAAGCGAGGCCTCACAACGAATAACGTGCTGCAAGTCATCAGCGAGCGGCGCATGTTTTTGGACCGTCGCCCGTAATCCTTCATGCCCGCAGACAAACCAGATGTGCTGCGGCACCTCGACTACTCGGGCCGCGCGAAACCGAAGCCATACACGGCTAAAGGAAGTGGCGGAGCGAAGTTCAAGCGGTTCGAGCGTGTGGACCGGCAGGCACACGCCGACAGGTTGCGCGAAGAGCTGAAGCAAGCGCAGTTGGAATCCGAGCGACTGAAGATTTCCCAAGAGCTGGCGAACTACCAAGAGGATGTCGGCGTCACCCTCGTCATCCGTAGCGCGCCTGGACACTTTCTCAAGCTGGAGTCGCTCGACTCGCCAAGCCGGGGCTTCACGCTGGAGGCCGTGAAACATGACGAAGAGACTGATGTGATGCTCGCCACCGTTTTTGTGAAGCACGGTAAGCTCTCCCATCTCATCAAAAGTGTGGAGGACTATTCGCGAATGAAGTCTCGAACGGACAAGACGGGCAAAGTCATCGCTGCCGATAAAGCCGACCTCGTTGCCAACATCGAATCAATTGGAGTCGCCGCGATAGAAGTGTTTTGGACATCAAAACATCCGCTGCCGGAAATGGATGTCGCAACGTGGTGGGAAGTATGGGTGCGTGTCGGTTCGGAGTCGCAACGCGGCCGACACGAAAGCGCCGTGGAGAGTGAGGCAGAGCGATTGGGAATGCTTCGAAAAAAAGACAAGCTCAAGCTACCGGAACACACCGTTTATCTCATCAAGACCACCCGCCGTACACTGGCCGGTGCCACGGCACTTTTGAACTTCGTGAGCGAACTGCGTCACCCAGCACTGACCGCCGGGTTTTTCATGGAGCAGACGCCGAGCGAGCAGCACCAATGGGCGGCAGATTTGAAATCACGCCTTGTCCTGCCGCACGAAGACGCGCCCGCAGTTTGCGTGCTCGATACTGGCGTGAATCGTGGCCATCCGTTGCTAGCCGACCTTCTCGCTGAACGCGATCACGACACTGTCAACGCAGAGTGGGGAAAGGACGATCATTACCAATATGGCCACGGCACCCAGATGGCCGGACTTGCCGCGTATGGCGACCTCACGCCTGCGCTTGAGAGTTCCGAGCCGGTGATGCTGACGCACTGGCTAGAATCCGTGAAAGTACTGCCGAGATACGGTAGCAACGAACCGGAACTCTACGGTGTCATCACTCAGGCGGCGATTTCGATCGCAGAAGGGAATGCGGGTCTGCGCCAGCGCGTCTTCGCGCTTGCGGTGACTGCCACGGATTCTCCCGATTTCACCGAGCTTGGAAAGCCCACCGCTTGGTCATCAGCACTGGACAGTCATACGTCCGGCGCGATGGACGATGACGATGCCAAACGGCTCGTGTGCGTGAGCGGCGGTAACGTGTGGTTGCAAAACCGAAGCGAATATCCGTCGAAGAACGAACTCACTTCGCTTGAAGACCCGGCGCAATCATGGAACGTGCTGACCGTGGGAGCTTGCACCACGATGGACATCGTCACTGACTACAACGGCGACATCGTACCCGATGCAACCTGCATGGCACCACGCGGAGGTCTTTCGCCGCACAGCGCCACGAGCTGCCTTTGGACTTCAAAAGAATCACGCCACTGGCCGTTAAAGCCGGATATCGTCTTCGAAGGCGGCAACGTAGCCGCCGATGCGAACGGCAATCGCGAAGAACGTGATAGCCTCTGCCTGCTCACGACCCATTCCAACATTCAGCAGCGTCTCTTTTCTCCCTTCTGGGCAACAAGTGCCGCTACCGCGCTGGCTGCGAGAATGGCTGCGAATATTCAGGCCGAATATCCCGAATTCTGGCCTGAAACTGTCCGCGCCCTGATGATTCATTCGGCAGAGTGGACGCCGGAAATGCTGCGCGGTGCGAAAAAAGGAAACAAAGGCGATGTCGCTCACATCCTGCATCGCTTCGGCCACGGGCAGCCTAATCTCGCCCGTGCACTGGCCTCGGCACGCAGCCGAGCGACACTCATTTGTCAGGACTCGCTTCAGCCATTTGAAAAAGTCGGTGGCTCGCTACGGACGAAAGACATGATGCTCTATCGCTTTCCGTGGCCTAGGTCCCTTCTACAAGCGAACAGCGCGGTGAATTTGAAACTGCGGATAACACTCTCCTATTTCATCGAACCCAACCCCGGCTCCCGCATGGTGAATTCCAAGTATCGCTACGCTGGTTGCAACCTCCGCTTCCTTGTGCAGACCGCTACGGAGAGGTCTGTGGACAACTTCATCGCCCGCGTCTCAAATGCCATTTCCGACGATGAGCGCGACGCCTACGAGAAGCCCGACGACACTACGGACGGTTGGACGCTCGGTGATGACCTATGCTGCCGCGGTTCCATCCACTCTGACACATGGACGGGGACCGCCGCTCAGCTCGCCGAAATGGAGCACCTCATTGTCTATCCCGTGAACGGCTGGTGGAGACTCCGTGTGCAGCACAAGAAGTATCACAGCCTTATCCGCTACTCGCTTGTCGTGACCGCAGAATCGGATGGAGCAAATCTCGATATCTTCACACCCATACAAGCGGAGGTGGCGAAGATACCCATCTCCGCGACCGTGTAACTGGCTGAATGGATGATCATTCGTGGGAAAACTCAAATGATCGACAAAAAGGCGTGTCTCATGATGTTCGGTGGGTTGGTTTAATTTTCTCTGCCATAAATCTCCTCCAATGAACCGCACCGAACGCCTCGTTTCGCTTGTGATGTTGCTGCAATCGCGGCGGGTCATGACGGCGGCGGAAATGGCGGCGCATTTCGAGATCACGGAGCGCACGGTTTACCGCGATCTCGCAGCTCTCGGGGAAGGTGGCGTGCCGATCGTGGGGGAGCCGGGAGTGGGTTACAGCCTGATGCGTGGCTATCAGCTCCCGCCGGTGATGTTCACCTCGGAAGAAGCGTCTGCTCTGGTCACGAGTAGAATGTTAGCGGAGCAAATGACGGATCGATCCGTGCGCGGGCCGATGCGCACGGCGTTGGCGAAGCTCACGGCCATCTTGCCCGCGGATCAGCAGCAACGCGCCCATCGGCTGCAAGATGCGATGGCGGTGCAAAGTCAAAAACCTACTTCTGGAGTCGTGCCGCTTTCCCAAGTCCAAGCCGCCACCGCAGATCGCCAATTACTACGGCTCAAGTATCACGGCGCTTCTCGCGGTCACGCCACCGAGCGCGAGGTGGAGCCGCTGGGCTTGGTCTATTACCTCCAGCAATGGCATCTCATCGCGTGGTGCAGGCTGCGGGACGAGGTCCGGGACTTCCGGGTGGATCGTATCGTTAGTTGCGAGTTGCTACCCGAGCATTTGCCGAAGCGTGCGGACTTCGATCTCCAGACATTTCTCAGCCAGCAGTGTTTCGAGGAAAATGCCAGCGCTGTCGTGATCAAAGTGCATCCCTCTTTGGTCGAATCTGTGCAGCGCAACTGGGGTTCCACGGCGACGAATCTGGGCACGGAGGCGGAGTGGGTGCGTTTCCAACTCCAGACTTCTTCGCTCGAATACATGGCTCGCTGGCTGGTGGGGTTAGGAAATCAAGTGGTCGTGCTGGAACCCGCCGCTCTAGTCCAACAGGTCATCGAAACGGCGGAAGCCACATGGCGGCATCACGAAAAAATGAGTTTCCAAAATCGCTCCTGACATACGGTTGTCAGTCGGGGCTGCCAGTTTCCCATCACTTATGTCACTGAAAGTCATCGAAATCGCATTCTCGTCGTATCCCGTCACCGACATCGCTCGTTCACGTGAATTTTACGAAGGAGTCCTCGGCCTAACGGTCACGCACGAAGAAATCAACGTCGGCCATTGGATTGAATACGACATCGGAGCTGGCACCCTGAGCATCGGGAAATATCCCGGCTGGGAGCCGACTTCGCAGGGCTGCACGGTCGGGCTGGAAGTGGAGGATTTTTCCGCAGCAGTCGCCATGATCGAGTCCGCCGGAGTCACCATCAGCATGGGGCCAATGGAAACTCCAATGTGTCACATGCTGATGATCCAAGACCCGGACGGAAATCCGCTCATCATCCACAAGCGCAAGTCCGGTCATCACTGAAATTTTTCAATCCACCACTCATGAAAACACTGATCCACATCGACAGCAGCCTGCGTGACGGGGAATCAAATACCCGCATTCTATCTGCCGCCTTCGCCAAGGCATGGCAGGCGAAATTTCCCGGCGGCAAGGTCATTTACAAAGACTTCGCCAGGACCCCCTTGCCGCACTTGGGCGCGGAGTCTGTAAAAGCCAGCTACAAACCTGACGAAGACCGCACCCCAGCCGATACCGCCGCGCTCAAACCGCTCAATGATGCGGTGGACGAACTGATGAGTGCGGATCACATCCTCATCGCAGCGCCGTTGTACAATTTCACAATGCCTAGCACCATCAAAGCGTGGGTGGATCATATCGTCATGGCAGGGCGCACTTTTTCCTTCGGCCCCAATGGCCCGGAAGGTCATGTGAGAGAAAAAAAGGTGGTGATCGTCAGCAGCCACGGCGGGAGCTACGCGCCGGACTCCCCGTGGGCCATGAACCTAATGGAACCATGGCTCAAGAATATCCTCGGATTTCTCGGAATGACGGACGTGGAAACCATCACCATCGGGGGAGCGGATTTTGCCAAAGATCAAGTGCCTTGGCAGATGATTGCAGCTCAGGAAAAAATCACAGTTCTCGTCGCTGGACTGTGAACTCCCACGCCTTCTTCGCTGATGGTTGAGCCAAAGCTGCTAGCACTCGTCTGAAAAATAAATGACTCCATTTGATCTCATCGCCACACGCATGGCGGCGTTGCGCCTGCATGAAACCACGCGGCCATCATCTGTGTTGGAAACCGTGCATTGGATGGGTGCGCTTCAAGCGCAGGATTACGAAAGTGGGCTGTGGGCCATCGGCGTTAGAACTCAGAATGCCACTCGTGAAGACGTGATGAATGCCATCGCGCGGCGTGAGATTTTGCGAACATGGTCGATGCGCGGAACCTGGCATTTCGTGCCAGCCGAAGATGCCGCGTGGATGCACCGACTGATGGCTTCGCGCTTGATGTTAGTGCTGCGTAACTACGCGGCGGGCTACGGTTTCGATGAAAAAATTCTGGGCCGTGCGCGCAAAGTCATCATCAAGGCATTGGCTGGCGGGAAAGCCCTCACGCGTCCAGCTCTGGTGAGCCGCCTCAGCGAAGCAGGCATCGCCAATCGCGAACAAGGCAGCAATTTTCTGCTACGCTATTTCGGCAATGAAGGAATGCTCTGCAACGGCGTTTCAGCAGGAAAGGAACAAACCTTTGTCCTGCTCGACGAGTGGGTTCCTAAACTCCGAGTCATCGACGATGACGAAGCAATCGCTCTCATCGCCTTGCGCTTTTTCAGCTCCCATGGTCCGGCGACGATCTCCGACTTCACTTGGTGGGCAGGTCTGAACCAAGCCCACGCCAAGCGCGGCATCCAAACTAACGGGCAAAAGCTCGCCCGCGAGACTTGCGACGGCAGCGACTATTTTTTCTCGCCTCAGGTGGAGCCGTTGAAACCGGAAGACATCATGCTGCTCCCGGCCTTCGATGAACATCTGCTGGGTTATCGGGATCGGGCTCATGTGCTTGAACCAAACCATGCCCAGCACATTTGTCCGGGCGGGACCGGAGTTTTCAAACCTACCCTCGTTTCCAAAGGACGTGTCATCGGCGTATGGAAGCGCACAGAAAATCCACGCAAGGCTCAAGTGGAGTTGCAGCCCTTCACGAAGATGGCTGGCCGATTTAAAAAGCCTCTCGATCAAGCCGCGAACCGCTACGCACATTACCTTGGCAAACCCGTATCGCTGACGACAGCATGAAGCCACTTGAATGAACGTGGATACGGCACAACGCACATTGCTTGAAGTCACCGGCCTCAAGAAATCCCTCGGCGGCAAAGTCATTGTCGATGGAGTCGATCTCACCTGCCGGGCTGGCGAGGTTATCGGTTTGTTAGGCCCGAATGGAGCGGGGAAAACGACGACCTTGCGGATGTGCTACGGATTTCTCCGGCCGGATGAAGGAAGCATTTCAATCGCCGGGCATGATTTGATGAAAGCGGGAGATGCGGCGCGGCGGGCTATGGGCGTGTGCACGCAGGATGACACGTTTGATACGGATTTCACCGTCCGGGGAAACTTGGAGCAGACCGCGCGCTACTACCGGCCCGGCATCCCGGATTTATCGAAACGCATTGAGGAGTTGCTGAATCAATTCGGCCTAACTGAATACGCCGATAGCAAACCGGACACGCTTTCCGGCGGATACAAACGACGACTCCTCATCGCGCGTGCCGTGGTGCATGATCCGAAAGTGGTGTTTCTCGATGAGCCAACCACTGGTCTCGATCCGCAGGCTCGCCGTGCGGTTTGGGAGTTGGTGGCGAAGTTGCGTGCGAACGGAATGGCTGTCGTGCTGACCACGCATTACATGGATGAAGCGGAGCGGCTTTCGGATCGGTTAGTTTTGCTTCAGTCCGGCACGGTGCGGGCGACGGGCACCACGCGGACTTTGTTAGGTGATCTGGTGGGCGAGCATGTCGTGGTGGTGCCGCAGGATATTCCCGAGTCCGCCGCAGTGCAGGAATGGCTGCGGGAGCGGAGCATGACGGCAAGCTCGGTGCTCGACGAGTTGCACATCGCGATGGATGCCGCCGGGCTTGCCAGTTTTGTTAAGACGTTTGATGCACTGCGTTATGAAGTGCGGCCGCCGACGCTTGATGACTTGTTTCTGGCATTGGAAAAGGAAGTTAAACTATGAGACTATCAGATTTTACCCCTGCTCTGGAATGGCAGAGCCGCGCGGTGGTCTCGCGGCATTTGCGGGTGCATTTGCGGAACTGGCACACCGCCGTGCTGCCGCCGGTGTGTGAACCGCTCGTGATGCTGTTGGCGTTTGGTGTCGGGCTGGGGCAACAGATTGCCGCTTTGAAATGGGCGGGTGCTGACATGGATTATTTGCCGTATCTCGCGCCGGGAATCTTGGCTTATACGGTGTTCATGACATCGTTTTTCCAATCGCTGTGGTCGGCGTATATGCGGATGCACTTTCAGAAATCGTGGGAAGGCCAGCTCACGACTCAGGTGCGGTTAGAGCATGTGATTTGGGGTGAGTTGCTGTGGTCCGCTTTGCTCGCTACGGCTTATGCAGTCATCGTGTCTGGTGTGCTGTTGTGCTTCGGCTGGGCGGGTGTTCTCACGCTGCACTGGGCTTATTTGCCACTGGCGATTCCTCTGCTTTTTCTAGGTGCATTGACCTTCTCGTGCGTCGGTCTGCTGTTCACTGCCACGCTGCCGAGCATCGATCACATGGGGCTGCCGTTCTTCCTAGTGATCTTGCCGCTCGGGTTTGCGAGCAGCACGTATTTCCCGCTGCCGAAGATTCCGTGGCTTCAGAACATCGTGCAGTTCAATCCGCTGCATCACCTCTGCGAAGGCCTGCGCTGGTTGCTGCTGCGCGGCGAGTTCACCCACCATCTCGCAGCGTGTGCGGGACTTTGCGTGTTGCTGATTCTGGTGCTCGTGCCGCTTGATGTGAAACTGCTGCGGAAGCGCGTCTTCGGCGATGCGTGACTTTGGTCAACCAGCCACCAACTCTCCCAGAGCGCGAGTTAGATCAGCAGCGTGGTGATGACGGAGCAAAGGCGCTCCCTGCCCGGCGTAGAAAAGCCCGTTTTCGATGGTCTTTAACGAACGGGTGAGTTCGCCCTGAATCGGGTAGCCCAAGTGATTTTCATAGTGGTCGAGTTCATTGAGCGCCGGGGTGACGATGAACCGAGCAAGGCGTCCTGAAACCCGTTCACTCAAGCGAGTGTGGCGGGCTGATGCATGAAACAAATGACGCTTATGCAGTGGGTGAGCGCCTGATTCCTCGCAGGCGAGAAACGCGGTCCCGATCTGCACCGCTGAAGCTCCCAAGGCCATGGCCGCAGCGAAGCCGTGGCTGTCGGCGATGCCACCCGCCGCGACGACCGGGAGTTTCACTGACGCGACGATTTGGCGAACGAGCGCGAGTGTGCCATGCAGCGAATCGGCAGCGGGACGCAGAAATGAAGGGCGATGTCCACCCGCCTCGAATCCGGTGGCGAGCACGATGTCCACGCTGGCGGCTTCTAGGGCTAACGCTTCGTCGAGAGTGGTGGCCGCGCCTATGGTGACGATGTTTCGCTTGCGGCACTCGGTGAGAATTTCGCGCGAAGGGATACCGAAAACAAAACTGAAAACCGGTGGAGACGCCCGCAAGATGGCTTCCGCCTGTTGCTCAAAGTGGATCGGCTTCTGCTGAACAAAAGATGGCGGCTGGATGTCGTGTTTCTGATAAAGCGGGGCGAGTTCGCTGGCGGCACGATCAAACTTGGCGGCATTCGTTTCCCGTGATTTTGCGTCCTCGCTGTCCACCCACAGATTCATCACGAATGGACCTTGCGTCGCGGCACGGATCGCAGCGGAGGTGCTCACAATTTCCTCCGGCTCTAACAAATGCGCGCCGAAGGAGCCCATTCCGCCAGCATGAGTCACCGTGGCAGCCAGTTTCACCGTGGAAAGCCCGCCGCCGAATGGCCCTTGGATGACGGGCAGTCTCATGCCGAGACGCGTGGTGATGGAGTTCATGTCGGGAAACGATCTTGGATGATGACTTCGCCGTCGGGCAATCGTTCGCCACGCGGCCAAACGGGTTTTGCCTGCTTGCCGATGGCGAGGATGAAACTGAGCGCGTGATCTTCCGGCAGTCGGATGAGTCTCGCCACAGCGTCGGCATCGAACCCGATCATCGGGCAGGAATCGTATCCCATGCCGCGAGCCGCTAACATGAGAGTCATCCCGGCAAAGCCCGTGGAGCGCATGGCTTCGTCCCGAATGAGCGTGGGCTTGCCCTCGTAAAACGGTGTGAGCGCGGGCACGAGGATGTCCTGCACCTCCTGCGGTGCGTGTGCCCAATAGCGTTGCGGATCATTCGCGTGAGCCGTGAGATCCGCGCACAGAATCACAAGCAGTGAGGCATCCGTAACCTGCGCCTGATCCCAAGCGACGGCACGAATCTCGCGGCGCAACTCGGGATCATTCACGATCACGAAGCGGTAGTTTTGCATGTTGAACGATGTCGGTGCGAGCTTAGCCAGAGTGATCAGGCGGTCAGTTTCTTCTTCGGTCATCCGATGTGTGGGGTCGAAGTGTTTCACCGAGCGGCGGGTTTCAATGGCTTCCAATGCAGTCAAATTCGTGTGTGTCATGGCGGCGGGAAATTAGGCTCCGAGTTACTTTTGTAAACCTAATGGCTTGAGGAAACTTTAGAATCAGGTTACTCCAAGGAAACTCGTTTCAAAACATGGTACCACGTCGCAAAAACAAGGTCGATCCTCCGCCGGAGGGATGTCCGCTCGCAGAATGCATCGGTGTGATCGGAGGCGTGTGGACTCCGGGCATCATCTGGCATCTCGGCCACTCCGCGCGGACTTTCAGCGAGCTGAAAAGCGACCTCAAAGGAGTTTCTGCCAAGGTGCTTTCCGCTAGATTGAAAAAGCTCGCCGCCATTGGTGTGGTGGAGCGCACAGTGAAATCCACCTCGCCACCGACGGTGGAATACGCGCTCACCGATCTAGGCGGCGAGCTCAAACCCGCCATCGAAGCGATCGTCGCCGTGGGCGAGCGCTTGAAAGACCGCCGCGCGGGCGCGGCTTGAACATGATTGTTACAATAGCGTGCCATTTGAGACGCTTGATCCGTCCAGAAACATCGTTCATACTTCTCACACCATGCAAATATAACGTCATCCTGTCGGCTGGTTCGAGATTTATGTCAACGACATGGCCCGAGCCAAGGCATTCTACGAAAGCGTCTTTCAAACCCAGCTCGAACAGCTCCCCAAGCCACCGATGGAAGGTGGTGATGGCGTCGTGGAGATGTGGATGTTTCCCGGTGGAACGGATCATGAAAAGCCGGGCTGCTCCGGAGCGATCTGCAAGATGGATGGCCGCGTGACAGCCAGCGGCGGCTCGCTTTACAAGGAGAAGTTTTCCATCGGTGACTACGGCTTCATCGCCATCGCCTGCGACACCGAGAGCAACACCATCGGGCTGCACTCGTTGAAGTAACGGCGGAGACAGCATGCGGTCAGGTTGACAGTGCGCGTCATGCGGGCTTTGCTGGCCGGGATGTCGCCCGACTCCCAGCAGGACTTCGCGCTCGCGTTTCTGAGCATCCTTTTCGAAGGGGCTCCGTTCATTCTGCTCGGCACGCTCATCAGCGGATTCATTGATGCCTATCTGCCCGCAGGCACGATGGACCGTTTCCTGCCGAGAAACCGTTTCCTTGCCGTGTTGGTGGCGGGTCTATCAGGTGCGGTGTTTCCCGTTTGCGAGTGCGCGGTGGTGCCGGTGATCCGGCGGCTGGTAAAGAAAGGTCTGCCGGTTTCCTGCGCGCTGACTTACATGCTCGCGGCACCGATCGTGAATCCGATCACGGCGTTGAGTACATGGAAGGCGTTCCAAGGTCAGAATGCGGCGATGATGACGAGTTCGCGGCTGATGTTGGGCTTTATCATCGCGGTGCTTGTGGGGCTGATCGTTTCACGTCTGCCGCTCGCGGCGGTGCTGAAGCCGAAGCTGCTAGAAAGCCTCGATGAGCCTGAAAAATCGGAGTCGCTGGAAACCTGCGGACACGATCATGCTCACGATGACAATCGCTTGCTCGCGGCTTTTCGCTCGGCGCTGAAGGACTTCGTTGATGTCGCAGTTTATTTCTCCATCGGCGTCGCCATCACGGCTCTCTTCAATACCGGCATCGCTCCGGGCGCGAAGTGGCTGGATGGCTTGGCTGGCAACACCGTGGCCGCGCCCGCTGCGATGATGGGGCTGGCTTTTGTGCTGAGTCTGTGCAGCACCTCGGACGCGTTCATCGCGGCCACGCTCGATAAGTTCTCGTGGGGCGCGAAGTTGGCGTTTCTCACCTTCGGCCCGATGATGGATGTGAAGCTGCTCTTTCTCTATCAGACGGTGCTGCGGCGGCGCTTCATCGTGCTACTCGCGCTCGGGCTCTTCCTCGCCATCGGCGGCATCACGGTTTTCTGGCAGCATCTGATTCTTGAGGCGAAATGAAACCCCGCACCCGCCGCATCCTGTTCTCACTCGCCGTGCTCGTCTGGAGCGCGGTGCTGCTTTATTTCCACGCCAGCGGACGCATCAATAAATACCTAGCTCCGGATTTCCGGCCGCTGGTTTTCGCAGGTGGTCTCGGACTCGCGGTGTTAGGGCTCTTCAATCTGCTCACCGCCGGGCAGGAATCTAACTGCGGCCACGATCACGGAAACGATCACGATCATGAAACCAGCGACTTGCATCCGCTCGTGGCGCTGTTGTTGATGGTGATGCCCGTTGCTTTTTCCGTCGCATGGACGAAGGACGAGTATTCCGCCGCCACGCTTTCCCGCAAGGGTCTGTATGACGCGCCTTCCGCGAGTTCGCCTGCGTTTCTTGCTGCGGCTATGCCACCGCTCACGCGTGAGCAGATTGAGCAAAGCCACCCGAAGACTGCGGACGGTGCCTATCAGTTCAATCTCATGGAGTTGTTCTTCGCGACAGGCGACCGAGAACTCCATACCTTGATCGATGGCATGAAGGTAGAGACTGAAGGCCGCTGGATCGAGGAGAAGAACCGCAATCCGAAGGGCACCCGCAAGCGCCTTTACCGACTCTTCATCACCTGCTGCGCGGCAGACAGCCGTGCGATCCCAATCGTGCTCGAGTTCGGAAAAGAGCCACCGAATTTTCCGGAAAACGAATGGGTGAAAGTCACGGGCACCATGCGTTTCCCGCTGGAGGAGGGCGTGCTGCAGCCGGTGCTCGTCGTGGATCGCGTGCTTGCCGCGAATCCTCCCTACGAAGAAAGTTTCCTGCGGAAATGAAATCCGTTACCTTCCGCCCCGTGACCCGCAACCAGACTTCTCATGCACGCCCGGATGGCAATGTGACCGTCGCGGCTGCGGCGATCGGAAGTTTGTCCACACTACTCGCTGCGGGTCTCTCCATGCTCGGCACTCTGGACCACTTGAATGCGGCGATCACCGGGATGGTCTCGCGCGGCGGTGCGGAAAAATTTTCTAACAAAGTGCCGGGCTGGTGCCTGTGGCTCGCCACGGTGTTGTTAGCCTTCGGAATCGCTTTCGCTATCCTCGGCACAGCGGGCCAACTGCGCAGGCTCTTCCTGTGGCTCACCGCCGTCATCCTAGTGGCAGCTTGGGCACCGGTGCTCAGCCTCGCATCGCACGCTCCTGAAATCACCGCGCCGTGGATCGCCACTGTCTGGTCCGGCATCTGCGCCCTCGTTTACGCTGCGAACCACCACATGCCCTGCGACGACATCCCGCCCCACTCCAATGACCCGCGCTGATTTTCCCGAACCTGTTAGAGAACTCGTCGCCGGTCTCAAGCGCCTGCCCGGTATCGGCCCGCGCAGCGCGGAACGCATTGCCGTCTGGCTCCTGCAAAGCCCGAAGGCCGATCCCGCCGCGCTCTCTGCCGCGCTCACCCATGCGAGGGAAACCGTGCGTCCCTGCCCGAGCTGCGGATTTTTCGCAACGGATGCCGGCTGCGTCCTCTGCGATGATTCGCAACGCGACGATCACAGCCTCTGCGTGGTGGAGCAGGCCACCGATGTGCTGCCGATGGAACGCTCCGGCGTTTTCCGCGGGCGCTACCACTGCCTCGGTGGCAAGCTTTCCCCGCTGGACCGCGTCTCGCCGGAAGACTTGCGCATCACTCCGTTGCTGCGCCGCATCGAAGCTGCGACCGGCATGTTAGAAGTCGTGCTGGCGCTTGGTTCCGATGTGGAAGGCGAGGCGACTGCGAACTATCTAGCAGAATTGCTGCGCGGAAAAAACTGCACTCTCACCCGTATTGCCCAAGGTCTTCCCGCAGGCGGCGGTCTCGAACACGCTGACGAACTCACACTCATCCGCGCGATGCAGGGCAGGCGCAGCGTTTGGTAACTCACTTCGGCAGGCCGCTGGAAATCGTTTCCCAGCGTTGTTTGAAGGTTGGGCTGTTTTGCGCGAGGATGGAGGCGGCGTTCAGCGCGTGCTCGCGATCACCAGAGAGCCACTCGTAGGCGATGGCGCACTCGTGGCGGCGGAGGCGTTCGAGTTCGCTCTTCGGATTCTTTACTAGGATGCGGTGCAGGGCGATGAGCGTGTCCGGCTGGAAGTCCGTCCATTTGCAGGGGCGTATGACGCCGTCCGCAGCAGCTGCGGTGATGGTTCCCTTGGCGTCGATGGCGATGCTGCTCATGGTTTCGCCGGACTTGAGCTGGAATGTGGTGCTTACCGGTTGCTTCGCGAGATCGTCTTCGATGTCTGCTAGGAAAACGACGGCGGACTCGGCGATGGCGAGTAGTGAAGCGCGGCTGGCTCCTGCCGGATCGGAAGGCAGTGCCTTGATGAAGGTGATGGCCTCGATGAAACGACAGTCGCGAGTGAGTTCGGCGATGCGGGCGAGGGGATCGTTGGTTTTGTTAGGAGTCGGCTTTGGCGGAGCCGTGCCGTTGGCAGCTCCTGTCAATTTGGCGTGGCGCAGCAGGTCGAGCTGCCAGGCGCGGACGTTGAAGCGGGCGCGGCCGCGGGTTTTTAAGGAGCCGATCATGGCGTCGAGCTGCTTGATAGCGGCGGCGCATTCCTCCGGGTAGTGAGGCAGGCCGTCGAAGAGCGGACCTGTGATTTGTTTGTGATCCGCGAGATAGTCGGCAGCGCGTGATTGATAGATGGCAGCCCAGTTATCATCCTGCGGAAGTTTGGCGTTGGTGACGGCGGTGAAACAGGAAGCCGCCGGGGCGAGCATGCCCTGTTCCCAGTTCTTGAGTCCGGCAAGCATGGCGGAGATGACCTTGGCCGCGCCGCCGGAGGAAGAGTCGGCAGGGCCCTTGACGGGCGTGAAGTCGTTGAGCTTGCCGAGCGTTTTTATCAGCTCGCCGCCGAGGTGGCTGCTGCCTTCGGGCAGGCTGCGGATGTGATCGAGCGTTTCGCGTGCCTGCCTGCGCGCGTCAGAGGGGCGGCCATCGAGAAAGGCGGCGAGCACGGCCTCCACACCGGCAATGGTGCGGGTGGGTTCCTGCACGGCGGGGTTTTTGTGAAGGGCACTGAAGGCGTTGGCGGCCTTTTCATATTCCCCTGCTTCTACTGCGGAACGCGCCTCGCGGTAGCTTTTTGCGATCTCGGCTGAGGTGTCCGATGCCACCGGTGAAGGGACGGTTTCCTCGACTGGTGGGAGCGCGGTGGTCTTCTTCGGTTCCGGGCGATTGAGCGCCCAGACGGCGACACCGGCGGCGATGATTACCACGGCGGCGCCAATCAACATCGTATTGCGTTCACGGCGTTTTACCTTCTCACGGCGTTTCGTCACGCTGCCGTTGGTTTCGATGCGACCGCTCTTGAGATTGCCTAATGAGGTGGCGAGGCTCGCGATCAATTCATCGTAGGAGCCAAAGCGTGAGTCAGGATCATGGGCCATTGCCTTATCTACGATCCTGCTTGTCCCGGCGGAAACGGAAGGCTCGACGAGGCTCAATGGAATCACTCGTTTCTTCGCTTCCCGAAGAACTTCGGTGGCCATGGACTCCTCACCGCATGATGGTTTTCCGGCCAACGCGTGATAGAGCGTGGCTCCGAAAGCATAGATGTCCGAACGGAAGTCCTCTTCGTCTCCTTCGACCGTTTCTGGCGGCACGTAGTAGGGCGTGGCCCACAGTTCTTTGGCCTGCGCTTTGCCACCCTGAGTCACCAGCGCGAGTCCGAAGTCCACGAGCTTCGCGTGACCTTCGGCATCGAGCAGGATGTTTCCCGGCTTCACATCGCGGTGGATCAGTCCGGCGGCTTTCGCGGCCTTGAGACCTTGCGCTACTTCGATGGCGAGCGGCAGCATGTCCAACTCCGGGATTTTTCCACGCTCGTGAATCTGGTGCTCGAAGTGGCCGCCGGGCACCAGCTCCATCGCGATGTAAAAACGTCCGAAGGCCCGGCCCGTCGTCAGCACGCGCACCACATTCGGGTGACTGAAGGATGCGGTGATGCGCGCCTCTTCTTCGAAGGCGGCGATGCGCCGCTCGTCTGCAGAATAGTTCTCGCTGAGGATTTTGAGCGCCACCTCGCGGTTCAGCGTGCTGTCGTGGGCTACGAAAACCATGCTCATGCCGCCCACCGCATGCCGCCGCACCAGTGTGTAGGGGCCGAATTCGCGCTTCACCCGCGTGTGCTCGCCACATTTCGGGCACTCCACGTTGGTGAAAGGTGCCACTGCGGAAACATCCATCGGTGCGCTACACGATTGGCAGCGGGCGATGGTTTCCTGACTTTCCGGCATGGGTGGAAACTACCGTCACGCTCGCCCGCAGTGCAAACTTGAAACTTGCCCCGTTCATCGGCACGGGGAGACTCACCGCGTGGAACTTCGTGCCGATGCCCCCGCCGAGCGCTTGGACGCTTTTCTCGCCGCTCGTCTCCCGGACCTCTCGCGCTCGCGCATCCAGACGCTCATCCGCGAGCAATACATCCTCGTCAACGGCCAGCCTGCGAAGCCTCGCGATGCTGTTAGAGCCGGCGCACTTATCACCATCGCCCTGCCCGAGGCCGTGCCGCTCGATGCCGCACCGCAGGACATCCCGCTCGACATCCTGTTTGAAGACGACGATTTGCTCGTGCTCAACAAAGCTCCCGGCATGGTTGTGCATCCCGCGCCCGGAAACTCGGACGGCACCTTGGTCAACGCGCTGCTCCACCACTGCCGCGGCAGGCTTTCCGGCATCGGCGGAGTCGAGCGCCCGGGCATCGTTCATCGTTTGGACAAGGACACCTCCGGCTGCCTCGTCGTCGCAAAATCCGATGCTGCCCACCAATCGCTCGTCACCCAGTTCTCCGAGCGCAGCACCATGGAAAAACTCTACCTCGCCGTGACCACTGGCGTGCCGAAGCCGGACAAGGACACGATTTTCACCCACATCGGACGCCATCCCGTGAACCGCCAGAAAATGGCCGTCGTCAATCCGCCCGGAGGAAAAACCGCCATCACCGATTACGAAGTGCTCGCCACCGATGCCGCCACCATCACCGCGCTGGTCCGCTGCCACCTCCATACCGGCCGCACCCACCAGATCCGCGTCCACATGCACCACAAGGGAACGCCGATCCTGGGCGATCCGATTTATGGCAAGCCGGTGAAAAACCCCGCGCTGCCAGACCGGCTTATGCTGCACGCGTGGAGGTTGTCGTTTGTGCATCCGATCACCGGGAAGCGCCATGGTTTTGAATCGCCGATCCCGGAGGAGTTCCATCCATGGACCGACAGGATGTAAGGGCGCAGTGCTTCATTCTCATCAAACGACAAGTGCGAAGTTTCCATTCAAGCCAGCGATGGAAGCAGCAAGAGTCCATCACAGAGAACCCATTACTAAAAAGCAGCTTTCTACTGAAAGTGCTACCCGTCTGGGCTAAGGCCGGAAACTAAGGTCGGGTGAATTTCGCCTCGCGCAGAACCTGCACGGGGAGGAGATAAAGGATTGTGGCGAAGTGCGGGAAATAGGCGTTGGCAAGGTGTTCGGAGATAGTGTCTGCGAGGTCGCCGTCCACGATGACTTCGAGCTTGATGTTCTCGCCTTCCCATTGGCTGGCGCGCAGGCCGTGGATGCCTTCTCCCCGGACGGTGCAGACGGTGTAGCCGACCACACCGAGTTTTTTCAGATCGGCGATGAGGCGGCTTTCGAGTTCGTCCTCGGCGATGATGGTGAGTAGGATCAGGTTGGTGGTTTTCATGGATCAGGCGGTGAAAAGATATTTGGCGAAGGCATGATAGAGAGGAATGCCGAACACGATATTGAATGGGAAAGTGATCGCCAGCGAGGATGTCAGATAGAGCGCGGGGCTCGCTTGCGGCAAGGCAATGCGTACCGCAGCGGGCGCGGCGATGTAGGAGGCGCTGGCCGCGAGCGTGGCGAGCACCGTGGCTCCGCCGGGACTCAGACCGCACCATTTGCCGATCCATGCTCCGAGCAATCCATGAAGCACCGGCATGATCAGAGCGAAGACGACGAGCCGCCAGCCTGCGGATTTCAAATCATGCAAACGGCGACCGGTGACCAACCCCACTTCTAACAAGAAGAGGGTGAGCACTCCCTTGAAGGGCGCGTCGAAAAGCGGCGCGACTTGTTCAAAGCCTTGCTTTCCGCAGAGCAGGCCGATCGCCAAGCCGCCGAGCAATAGCAGGATGCCTTTTCCTGTGAGCAGGTCGTGAAACAACTTCTTCATGCCGCCGGCTTGGGCGGAGCCCGCGTTGCTTGTTTTCATCGCGAGGAAAATTGCCACGATGATGGCCGGGGCTTCCATCACCGCGAGTAGTGCGGGCATGTAGCCTTCGACGGGGATGTTTTTGATTTCGAGAAAAGCGAGCACCGCGCTAAAGGTGACTGCCGAGACCGAACCGTAATGCGCCGCGATGGCACCGGCGTTGGTTCCATTCAGCAGCACGATTTTTTTCAGAATGAAGAAGCACCAGATCGGAATCACCGCGCTGAGGGCAATCGCGGCGGCGAGCGGCGCACCGACCACGCTGAGGCTCATGCCATCGAGTTTCATGCCGCCCTTGAGGCCGATGGCAAAGAGCAGATAGATGGTGAGCGCCGTGTAGAGTTCGTCGGGGAAACGAAGGTCGCTCTTCACGAGCGTGGCGAAAAGTCCCAGCGCGAAGGCGAGAACCATCGGCGAGAGCAGGCTAGTGGATAAGGATTGGAAAAGCTCCATGGTCAGGCTTGTAGGTAGATCTTGGTTGCGACTTTCAGCTTGCGATTTTTAGATTTGGATTCGCTGGAACGCTGGGTTTGAAACTCGGTGATTTTTTCAGCAGCTTCGGATCTCCGCTTGCGAGGATTCTAACAGCGAAGAGTCCCGCGCAGGCGTCTGCGGCGGGTTGATTTTGCAGGGTCTCTGAGTCGTGGGTTTCGTACATGTCATGGCGAGTCGTTGGTGAGTTTCCTGCGGAGGTTCTTGAGTTGGGATTGCAGGGTGGACAGTTGTTCGTCAAGAGTGCTGAGGTCGCTAAGGACATCGCCGTTTTTTCCGAGATCCTGTTTCGCCCTGAGCTGCTCATCTAGCTCGGTGTGCATCTCGGACATGCTGTTCATGATGATGCCGATGAAGAGGTTGAGCATGATCATCGTTCCGAGCAGAATGAAGCTCACGAAGTAGGCGGCGGCGATAGCGGGCGAGCTACCGCTGGCGCTGGATAGCAGGTGTTTCCAATCGTCGAGCGTGATGGTCTGGAACAGGGTGAGGAATGCTTGCGACAGGCCGCCGAAGTGTTCCTTGTCGTGCCCGCCGAAGAGATGCACGCCGGTGATGGCATAGATGTAGAACATGATGCCCAGCAGCAGACTCACGTAGCCCATGGAGCTGAAACTCTTAATCAACGCGCCGACCAGAAGCTGGAGTTTTGGCAGGGCGGAAACGAGGCGCAACAGACGAAGTGTCCTACCCAATCTCAGTACGACTGCGAACTGCGAATCCATAGGCAGTAGGCAAAGCACGATGACGGTGAAGTCGAATACGTTCCAGCCATCCTTGAAGTAGTCCAATGGCCGCGGTGACAGCGCTGTCAGTTTGAGGATCGCCTCGATGATGAAGACACCGAGGACGATCCTGTCGAGCGAGTGCAAGAAGTCACCATGCGCGGCCATCATGCCGGCGTCCGTCTCTATCCCGGCCAGCACGCCGGCAAAGACAATAACGGCGATGATGAAACGCTGGAAGCATGGCGAGTGGACGATGCGGCTGGAGATTTCGAGAATCATGCTCAATCAGGGAATCGCAGTTGGATCTATGCTTCCTGCTCACCGGGGATCAGCACGGACATCACCGTTGCCACGGCGAGCGTGCCGAGCACAACGATCAGTGAAACGAATGGATCGATCTTGATGCTGCTGAGCTCATTCGCGCTGAGGCCGATGTCATTGAGATACGGCGGAGCGGCAAGTAGCAGAAGTTTCACACCGATGAAGGCGAGGATCAGGATCAGTGCGGGCTTGAGGAAGCGGAATTTGGCAATCAGCGCGGCAAGGCAGAAGTAGAGCGCACGCAGGCCGAGGATGGCGAAAATGTTACTTGTGAAGACGATGAACGGATCGGGCGTGATCGCGAAGATCGCGGGAATCGAGTCCACGGCGAACACGAGGTCGGTGATCTCGACCATGATTAGCGCGAGGAACAGCGGGGTGATGGCCCAGCGCGCGGAGAGTGTGCCGGGTTCCGCAGGGGCATAGGTGTCTTTGCCGGTCTTCGCATCCTTGATGGTGGAGGGAACCACTGTGCGGCGGGTGAAAAACTTCTGGCCGTCATAGAAATCCACCGTGCGGAAGAAACGCTTTGCGAGTTTCACGACCGGATTGTTGCCGGGATCGTTGTGGCTTGTGATCAACGCCATCTTGACGGCGGTGAGGATCAGGAAAATTCCGAAGACGATGAGAATCCATGTGTAACGCATGATCAACTCGCCGCCGAGGTAGATCATCGCGCCACGCATGAGGAGTGCGCCGATGATTCCCCAGAACAGCACGCGGTGCTGGTATTTCGCGGGGATCGCGAAGTAACTGAAGATCATGGCGATGACGAAGATGTTGTCCATCGCCAGCGACTTCTCGACGACATAGCCGGTCAGATACTGGATCGCCGCCGTAGCTCCCGTGACCTCTCCCAGCACGATGGCCCCTCCCGCGTAGATCGGCGTTTCAAGTCCTAGTCCCAGCCAATGGAACTGGTAGGCGTAGTAAATGAAGCCGGTGAATGACATTCCGCAGGCGAGCCAGATGCAGGACCAGGTGATGGATTCCTTCATGCTGACTTCATGCGCTTCGCGATGGAAGACGCCCAGATCGAGGGCGAGGAAAACCATGACGAGTGCGATGAAGCCGATGTAGGCCCACATCTTCATGCTTGCGGGATCGGCTGCGGTGGTGGCTAGGAGTGAGAGGAATGTCATTTATTTCTGTGAGTGATCGGAGTGTGTTTCTAACGAGTTGGGTCTGGCGGTATTCAGCATTGGCCGCCAGCGGGACGACGGCGAGTCAGGTCAATGGCAGGAGCTGTCATGCGGCGCTTGGCGCGTTTTTCCTGACGATGTCCGATCTTTCCGGCGATCCGCTGGAAGGCCTTGAGAATGGCGGCGCGCAGCGTGTGGTCGTTGGACTTCACGATTACGTCCGGTCCCGGCGTGACTAGATGGAAGGATGCGTTGAAGGGCGGGCTGGCCGTGAGGCTGCGTTCGAGGTGAACCCGCGCCTCATCAATTTGAAGGTCGGGCGCGAGGGATTTGAGTTCCTTGTCGATCATCTCGACGATGGATTTCGAAGGAGCGTGGTTGCGGTGTGTGAGGGTCAGTTTCATGGTTGGTTTGGTTGACGGGCGGACGATGGCGGATCGCTCCGGGTTTGGATAATACGAAAACTCACACGGACTGTTCCAGATTTAGAAACATATGTGGCGGCGGATGGCGTGCTTGGACAAGGTCGGATTTCCCGGTTAGCGTCGGCGCACGATGCCCAACGCGCTGATCCATGAAACTTCGCCCTACCTTCTGCAGCACGCGCACAATCCGGTGGATTGGCGGGCGTGGAATGAGGAGGCTTTCGAGCAGGCGCGCGCGGAGGACAAGCTGGTGTTTCTATCAGTCGGCTACTCGACATGCCACTGGTGCCATGTGATGGAGCACGAGAGTTTCGAGATCGCGCGCGTGGCGGAGGTGATGAACCACCATTTCATTAACGTGAAGGTGGATCGCGAGGAGCGGCCGGACATTGATGCGACTTACATGGCCTATGTGCAGGCGACGACCGGCCAGGGCGGCTGGCCGATGAGTGTGTGGCTCACGCCGGATGGTAGGCCGGTATTTGGTGGCACTTACTATCCGCCAGAGGACCGGCATGGCAGGCCGGGATTTGTTCGCGTCTGTCATGAGCTTGCACGCTTGTGGCGGGACGAGCGTGGAAAGATGGAGCAAGAAGCCGCGCGGGCGATGGCGCATCTGCAGCGCGAGTCCGAAGAGTCCGCCACTTTACGCGGGCTGCCGGATGCGAAGGTGTTCGGGGATTTTCTCGACCGCTGCGAGGCGATGCATGACGGGAAACTCGGTGGCTTCGGCGGCGCGCCGAAGTTTCCCAGGCCGGTGGCCGTGCGTGCGTTGATGCAGTTGATGGAGCGATACGGTCGAGACTGTGAGGAAGGCCGCATGGCATGGGACATGAGCGAACGCACGCTGCGCGCGATGGCGGCGGGCGGCATGCACGATCATCTCGGCGGTGGCTTTCATCGCTACTCGGTGGATCGCTACTGGCATGTGCCGCACTACGAGAAGATGCTCTACGATCAAGCGCAACTCGCGATGACTTATCTCGATGGCTGGCAGATTTCCGCAGAGCCACTTTTCCGCGATGTGACTGAAGGGATCTTCCGCTATCTGATGGAAACGCTGCGTGATGACGGCGGTGCCTTTCACGCGGCGGAGGATGCGGACAGCCTGCCCGCAGCGGATGCAAACCATAAGCGCGAGGGCGCGTTCTGGACTTGGGAAGCGGCGGAAATCTCTGCGTTGTTAGAACCGAGGGACGCGGCGATCTTGAGTGCGGCCTTCGGTGTGATGGCGGAGGGAAACGCCCGCCCGGAGAGCGATCCGCATGGCGAATTGGAAGGGCAGAATACTTTGTTCCGCGCCATGCGCGACGATGATCTAGCGGCGATGTTCGATTGCACGGAAGCGGAGATCTGCGAATGCCTTGCGGTCGCGAAAGCCGTGCTGGTCGTAGCGCGTGACAAGCGCCCGCCGCCGCACCGGGATGACAAGATCGTGACCGCATGGAACGGCCTTGCCATCGGTGCATTGGCGCGTGGCGCGCGGCTTTTCGAGCGCGCGGATCTAACCACTGCGGCGGAAGAAGCTGCGGGTTTCCTAAAACGTGAAGTATGGGATGGTGCGCGGCTTTTCCGCTCGTGGCGCGGCCATCGTGGAAACGTGGAGGCGTTTCCTGCGGACTATGTGTTTCTGATTTCCGGGCTGATCGAACTCCACGCCGTTTCGACTGACGTGACATGGCTCGTGTGGGCGGAGCAGCTTCAACAGAAACTCGATGCGGACTTCTGGGATGCGGAGAGAAGTGGTTATGTGATGCGCCCCGGTCTCGCGGGCGAGACGCTGCTGGTCATCCGCGAGGACTATGATGGCGCGGAACCCTCGGCGAACCATCTGGCTGTGGAGAACCTGCTCAAGCTGTCGGCCTTGCTGGACGAGCCAGTCTATCAGGTCCGCGCGGAGGCGTTGCTGCGTGCTGGATCGCGTGCGCTTGAGACGCAATCATTCGCAGTTCCCCTGCTGCTGGCCGGGTTGGATCTGAACGAACGTGGCGTGATGAAGTTCCAAGTTCCATCCACTGCGGTGTTGGAGAAACTGCGGACTACGTTTCTGCCGCGTGCGGTTTTCACCGGCAGTGATGGTGACGAGGTGACTCTATGCGAGGGCTTCACCTGCCGGGTTTTCCAATAATCAGGGAGTCGGCACGCGCACGAAACGCAAGCGGATGAAACGTTTGGACGGATCTCCGGTGGTGAGTGGATCGCGTGCCCGCAGGGTTTCGATGGGGCCTGTGGCAAGCACTTCCAGCACTAACGGGTTCCATGTGCCGAGACCAGTGGAGGACTCTGCCGAGTAGGTCATGCCCGGCAATCCAGCAGGCCGGGTGAAGGTGAGTGAGAGTCCGTTCGCATCAAAGACTGCGGGCGTTGGAGGAGTGAAATGTTTCGGGTCCGCACCCAGTGCGTATTCGGCGAGATTGGTGAGTTTATCGCCGTCGGGATCGGCGTCTTCCGCAGCCAAGCCAGCGCTTTGCTCTGATGGGGTGAATTTTTGTGCGCTCCAGGATGCCCAGGTGTTGCCGGGCTCGATCACCAGCGAGCCGGTCTGCGCTCCCTGATGGTTCGGCGCATTGATGACGGCGGAGACCGCATAAGTGCCGGCGTTGATCGGGACGATGGAGGAGTTGTTGTAAGTGATAAGCACCGCGAGTCCGCTCGGGTTGGTGGTGGCGGTGACGGGTTTCTCAAAGCCGTCGTAGGTCTGGGTAAGTCCGGTTAGATTGATGGTGGCGGTGGCTTTGGCGATGACGAGTGTGCCAGATGCGGTGCCCTGATAGTTGGGGTTGGTGATCGTGGCTTGCACTAGATAGCTGTTGGCATTGATGGGTAGTGTGGAGGAGCCGTTGTAGGTGATTGCCACGGCCAAGCCTGCGGGATTCGTGGTGGCGGTGGCGGTTTTCGAGCCTCCGCTAAAGGTATGACTCAGGCTCCCCAAGGTGATGGTGGCGGAAGCGGGAGTGATGGTGATGCTTGATGTGTTAGAAAATAATCCGTTGGTGGCTGTGACGATGTACGGCCCGCCCGCAGTGGTGGCGCTGAACAAGCCCGCCGCGCTGATGGTGCCGCCGCCGTTGGCAGACCATGTGAAGGACGGCGGCTGGCTGGCCATCGCGGTGCTGAATTGGTCCAGCAAGGTCGCGTTAAAAACCTGGGTGGCACCAACCGCAAGTGAGGCGACGGAGGGCGTGACCTCCAGGCCTGATGCGTTTTGAAGAACGCGCAGGTTCACGGAACTGGAAACGGCCAGTCCCAGCGCATCGCGAACGGTCACCGCGATCTGATAGTCGCCGGTGGTCTCGAAACTCGCAGTGGTGATTTTCGATGCGTTGTTGCCGTTGGATGAGAAGATGACTGGTGCGCCCGGGCCGCTGGAAACTGCCCAGGTGTATGTCAGTGCGGATTCCCCGGCATTGTCGGTGGCGGAAACGGAAAGGTTGGCAGAGCTGGCGCGGATGATCTGATAGACGGTGTCAGATTCGGTCAGGGTTTCCGTGGATGTGGAAGTGGCTGCGGTGGCAATGGCCGGCGGCTGGTTAGAGAGATCGCCGCCGCCGATGAGCGAGATGCTGTCCACATACCAACCGGCGCTTGCCGTGCTGGCATCGGTGGCGATGCTCCAGCGGATGCGGAGGTTTTTCCCGGCGTATTTGGGGGTATCGGTGAGGTTGACGATGGTTTCCACAAAGCCGCTGCTGTTACCGGACCATGCTTGTTGGCCGGCGAATTCTCCGGCCTCAACAGGTTTGTTCTTGGTGGTGAGCGTCGTGTTGTAACCATTGCTTGCGAATGCCGCGCCGGAGGTGGAAGCCGTCACGTCGAACCATGTTCCGTTGTTGATAGAAAATTCAAGTTTTCCGGCATCTCTCGCGCTCTGTAGGTTGCGGTTTTGCCAGAACTTGAGTTGTAGGTTGGTGGCGCCCGCCGGGATAGCGATGTTGGGAGAGACGAGGCTAGTGGTGCTCTTGGTCGCGGGGCCGGAGGCGAAATACGAGGTGCTTGGGGATTGGCTCAGCGCGGTGGTCAAGGACCAGCTGTTGGAGCCTGGGGTGGATTCGGTGGTCCATCCGGTGACCACGCCATCGAAGGATTCGGTCCAGATGGCTCCGACCACGGTGAATGCACCGGCGAGTGTGGATGTTTCAAGGTTGGGATTGGTGGCAACGACATTCCATGCGCCGGTGGCGGCTGCGTTGAGATTGAACTGGCAGCGGAGAATCGAACCGGCCACGGCAACGGAGGAGGCGGCGATGTCGGATTGCCCAGATTTCGTGAGTTTGAAGGCGGTGGTGGCGCTCATCCCGGTGCCGGAGACATCCACGGTGACGGTGGTGTTAGCAAAGCCACTCGCGGGAGTGATGCCTGTTAGAGTGAGTGGCGGATTCGCATTCACGACTGTTCCGCTGATGAAATACTGACCGATGCTGCCGTATGCGGTGTAGCCGGAAGGCGGAGAGACGAGAGGAGAACCAGTGCCGGTATTGCGGACGTGCAGATGGTAGTAGCCCTGAGTGAGCGTGGCGGCGATGGACGCGGTGGTGAGATTGGCAGAGTTGTTAGAGGCTACCAGCGTGCCAGCCTCGTTG
>JANMLQ010000188.1:0-31434 GCA_031372635.1 Akkermansiaceae bacterium
GGCCGCTAAGCGAAACGAACTCCACCGCCAAAGCGGCGATGCCCGCCGCAGTCCAAAGTTTCCGGACGCTTCGATTGCCAATTCTTAAAGGCATTGGGCGATCAGCGCGCGGTCAGCGTCACATGGTCGATCAAACGCACCTCGCCATAAAACACGGCGGCGGCCAGCACGGCGGGGCGTTTCAGATCGCTCACCGGCTGCAAATTTTCCGCATCCACTAGCGCAAGGTAGTCGATGCGCGCCATGGCTGAGGCCTCGATGCCTCTGCGCGCCACCGCGAGGATATGGTCCGCCTGAGTTTCCCGCGCGGCTTCTATCAGAGAACGGTGGATGCGCGGTGCATCCTCGCGCTGCGCTGCACTGAGCCGCACGTTTCGCGAGGACATCGCGAGGCTATCGGATTCTCTAACTGTGGGGCATTCGAGAATTTCCACCGGCACATCGAGATCACGCACCATGCGCCGGATGACCGCGAGTTGTTGGAAATCCTTCTCGCCGAAAACCGCAGCATCACAGCCGCAGAGCAGGAACAATTTTAACACCACGGTGCAGACGCCGTCGAAATGACCGGGCCTCGCGGCACCACAAAGTCCGCCGGAAAGCAACGATTCCGTCACCGTTACCGAGCGGTCCGCGTGATACATCGAAGCCGCCTCGGGAGTGAAGACCACATCGACGCCCGCAGCCTCGCATTTCGCAAGATCATCCTCCAATGGCCGCGGATAGGCATCGAGATCACCCTGGCGATCGAACTGGATCGGGTTCACGAAAATCGAGACCACCACGATGCCATCCGGCCCCGCGGATTGGCGCGCGCGTTTCACCAATTCCAGATGGCCGCGATGCAGCGCCCCCATCGTCGGCACCAGCACCCGCCGCACGGACGGCCCGGCGCAATGCCCCAGAATTTCCCGCAACTCCGCTCCCGTGCTCGCCACCTTCATGCCGAGAAATTGCCACCACGCCACCCTCACGCGCAACGCCAATCCTGATGCGGGAAAGCCGCGTGCCTTACTCCGCCTTCGGCCCCTCTGCGGCGGGAGGTGGAGTTTGCGGCCTTGGTTTGCCTTCCGGGCCGGGATGGCCACCGGGGAAATTCGGGCGGCGTGGCATCTTCGCCTTCTCCTCGTCGCTGAGTTTTCCGTCGCCATCGAGGTCGTATTTCTTGAGCATCTCGGCCTGCATCGCCTCACGCATTTTTGTCCGCTCTTCTTCGCTGAGTTGGCCATCGCCATCGGTGTCGTATTTCGAGAGCGCCTCCTTTTTCTTCGCCTCCATTTCGGCGATGCGTGCCTCACGAAATGCGGTCATCTCTTCAGACGAGAGCTTGCCATCGCCGTCCTTATCATACTGCTTGATGAATTCCGGCGGGATCTGGCGCGCGGGACGTTCGGTCCTTGCCGGGCGTTCGGGTTTCTTCGGTGCCTCCTGCGCGGAAACGATCAGGCAGGTGCCGAGCATTGCGAAGAGAGTCATTGTCAGTGTGGTTTTCATGAGTGGAATTCGGTTGATGGCTGCTGCCACCTTTGGCGGCGGCACGACGGCATGGAACCGCAGGCCGGGAAAAAGGTTGCGACGCCATTGATGGAATGAGTTGCCACGCCACGCAAGCCCGTCTTGGATTCCGCCGCACATGGCCGCCTCCCAAACGCCTCCCGCAGCCACGAGGACGATGGTCTTCTTCCGGCGCACCGCGAGCACGCTCGGGCTGTGGGCTTTGGTTTCCGCGATCTTCCTGAGCCACTTGACCTGGGCCTATCTGGGACTCATCGGCGTGCTGACGATGATCGCCACGCTCGAGTATTTCAAAATGCTGCGGGCGGCGGGAGTGGCGTGTTTCCCGCGCTTCGGCATTCTGTTAGCACTCGGATACTGCGGCGCACTTTACGGCTTCGTCATCAAGGGCACTGTGCCACCTGCGGGGCTAGATGGCTTCGCGGTTTTCATCGCGCTCGCCGGAGCATTCACGCTGCAACTCCGCTATGAAATCCGTGGCATCCAGAGCCTCACGGCGGTGGCTGCGAACGTGCTGGGTTTCATCTACATACCCGTGCTCTTCAACTTCCTCGTCCGCGCGATCTTCGTCGTGCGGGAGGAAAATCCGATACCGGGAATGGTCGGCGATCACGGGGCCTTCCTGCTGCTCTGGCTGCTGGCTGTTACCAAGTTCACGGACATGGGTGCCTACATCACCGGCTCGCTGATCGGGCGGCACAAGATGATCCCGCACATCAGCCCGGCGAAAACCTGGGAAGGATTCGCAGGCGCACTGCTCTTCTCACAACTCGCGGGCTGCGGCTTGTTCGCGTTGTTTCCCGCACAGCTCGGATTCTTTGGTCACTACGGTCATGTGGTCGCGCTCGGGTTTCTGTTAGCACTGCTCGCAGTCATCGGCGATCTCGCGGAGAGCGTGGTCAAGCGCGCGCTCGGTGCCAAGGACTCCGGCCGCATGCTGCCCGGCATCGGCGGCTCACTCGATCTCATCGACAGCGTGTGCTTCACTGCACCGGCGCTGTATTTCTATCTGAACTGGTTCCTGCTCCGCCCCGCATGACCGCTCCCCGCAAACGCCGCGTCGTCCTGTTAGGTTCCACCGGCTCCATCGGCTGCTCCACACTCCGGGTCGCTCGCGAACTGCCGGAGCGCATTGAAATCATCGCTCTCGCCGCGCACGGAAACGCCGCGAAGCTCGCCGCCCAAGCCCTCGAGACCGGCGCGCGGCATGTCGCACTCTACGATGCCACCAAGGAAGCGGAACTGCGCGCACTGCTTCCCGAAAACGTCAGCGTCCACATCGGTGCGGAGGGTTTACTGGAACTCGCAACTCTAACGGATGCCGACATCGCACTCATCGCCATCGTCGGCACAGCGGGATTGCAACCCGCGCTTGCCGCCATCGAGGCGGGTAAAGATCTCGCCATCGCTTCCAAGGAAATTCTCGTCATGGCTGGCGAGATCATCACCGCCGCCGCGAAACGCAAGGGAGTGAAGCTGCTGCCGGTCGATAGCGAACACAACGCCATCTTCCAGTGCCTCGACGGTCATCGCGGCGGTGAGGCGGAAGTTTCACGGCTCGTTCTAACCGCATCCGGCGGACCATTCCGTAAGTTGCCCGCAGACCAACTCGCACTCGTCACACCGGAGCAGGCGCTCAAGCATCCCACCTGGGACATGGGGCCGAAGATCACCATCGACTCCGCCACGCTTTTCAACAAGGGCCTAGAGATGATCGAGGCGCGCTGGCTCTTCGGCATTGGCATGGAACGCATCGACGTGGTCGTGCATCCGCAGAGCATCATCCACTCGATGGTCGAGTTCACCGATGGCTCGGTGCTCGCGCAACTCAGCCGCACCGACATGGGTTTCCCGATCCAATACGCGCTCACTTGGCCAGAGCGAGTCAAAGGCGGACTGCAATCACTGGATTTCCCGGCGCTTGCAAAACTCGAATTTGAAGCACCGCGCGAAGAGGACTTCCCCGCCCTCGGACTCGCACGACAGGCTGGTCTAACAGGTGGCACTCTGCCAGCCGTGTTCAACGCCGCGAATGAAGTCGCAGTCGATGCCTTCCGCGCGGGTCGTCTCCCCTTCCCCGGCATCTGGCAATGCGTGGCCGCAGTGATGGACGCGCACGAGGTAAAGCCATCATCGACACTGAATGCCGTCGTTTCCGCAGACGTGTGGGCGAGGCGGCAGGCAGCAGCATTCTGCGGATGATGGCGGGGAGAACACGCGCCCTCGCGTGTCGAATGAGACGCCATCGTCTCATTCATGCGGCTGATATTTTGAGGTCACGAACGCTCTTCGTCCGACTCAAAGGGAAAATCCAATGATTGCAGACATGAGTTTTCGGCGAGGGCGTCGAAAACCACACGCGAGGGCGCGTGTGCTCCCCAACTCTGCGGATGATGGTGCATTTTTCGGATTCCATCCGCCGTTCCTCCACGCTTAAGCTCCGCTCATGAACCGTCTTAGCCGCCTATGCGCGATCGTATCACTGCTGCTGGCTTCCGTTTCCCATGGCTCGCCTGCGGAAGCCCGGCGCATTCAGAAGAACTGGGATCTTCTCATGGAAAAATGGTCGCTGGAAACCCGCACTGCCCCCACTCCCGAGGCCCGCGCTAAGACCTATGCCGAGCGTCCGGATGCCGCGCCATACGTGAGACAGATGTGGGAAACCATCAGCCCGTCTCTCAACGAAGAATGGACTCTGGAACCCGCCGCATGGTTCCTCCGCGCCGCGCCGGGACTGTTCATCACCAATCCACAGGGCGGCACCACGCCCGCATTCGCCAAGGAAATCGAAACTCTGCGCAAGGCCATTGAAACCCGCCACGCCAAAAGCCCGAAACTGATCCCGGTCTGCATGGCCCTCGTCACCAATCAAGACCCGCGCTCGCTCTCCATCCTTGAGAAAATCCAGTCCACCAATCCGGACCGCAAGATCCAGGGCGTCGCCGCGCTGGCTGCTGCCATGGTCATCAAGTCGCTCGGCGATGACAATGAACTCATGCGCAAGCGCCTCAATTACCTGCGCAAGGCGATCATCGAAAGCGCCGATGTCAGCCTCGGCGACACCACCGTAGCCAAGCTCGCGGAAGACGAACTCTACATCATCCGCTTCCTCAGCAAGGGCCGCGTGGCTCCCGACCTCAGCGGCACCGATGTGGCAGGAGTGCCGATGAAACTCTCCGATCACAAAGGCAAGGTGATCCTCCTGCTTTTCTGGAGCAGCGGCGTGCAGGATTCCGAACGCCTCGTCCGAATCACCACGGAAATGACCGCTAAATTCCAAGGCAAATCCTTCATCGTCATCGGCGTGAATCATGACAAACGCGAAACCCTGCGCACGCTGGTGGGAGACGGCAGCGTCCCCTGGCCGAATCTATCAGACCCGGACAAGAAACTCGCCGCCGAATACCGCGTCGGCACATGGCCACTGGCCTACGTGCTCGATGGCGAGCGCAAGATCCACTACACCGGCGCGCAAGGCTCCTTCGCCGAACTCACCGCCGAGGCACTGCTTGCCGAAACCCAACCCACCTCCAGCGAATAATCCGCCATGGCCGACAAGACTCTCTTTGAAAAAATCCGCGACCGCGAAATCCCAGCCGCCATCGTGTTTGAGGACGATCTTTGTATGGCCTTCCGCGACATCGCACCACAGGCACCCGTCCACATCCTCGTCGTTCCGCGCAAGGCGGTGCCACGCGTCGGTCTCGCAGATGTGGAAGATGCAAATCTGTTAGGACACCTGCTGCTCGCCGCAGCACAGGTCGCACGCGCCGAAGGAATCGCGGAAAGCGGCTACCGTCTCATCATCAACAACGGCCGTGATGGCGGCGAGGCCGTGCCCCATCTGCACGTCCACTTGCTCGGCGGTCGCGCACTCGATTGGCCGCCGGGTTGATCCTCATCGTTATGAAATCCAAATTTCTCCCGCTGCTGGCCGGTCTGTTAGGACTTGGCTCCGCGCAGGCTCGCAACGCTCAGCCGCTGCGTGCCACGAGAAGCACTCCCGCGCCGATCCCCCACCCCGCCGGGCGCGTGGTGTTCGTGCATGGCTTCATGGAAACCGGCTCATCGTTCTATTTCATGCAGCGCCGCCTCGAAAAACTCGGCTACCAATGCCTCGTCCCGAAACTCCGCCATTGCGACGGTCGCGGCGGACTCGAAGCCCTCGCAGAAGGACTCAAGCAGGACATCGACGCCGCCTACGGCCCCAAGCAGCCGATCCAAGTCATCGCTTTCAGCATGGGCGGCCTCGTCAGCCGTTACTACCTCCAGAATCTTGGCGGTGCCGAACGATGCGGGAAATTCTTCACCATTTCCTCACCACACCACGGCACCCACGCCGCCTGGCTTTACCCCAGCAAGGGCGTGGCGCAGATGCGGCCCGGCAGCGCCTTCCTCGCGCAGCTCGCCAGCACCGAGTCACGGCTCGGCGCGATGGCCGTCGTATCCTGCCGCACGCCACTGGACCTCGTCATCCTTCCAGCCAGCAACTCCGTCTGGAAACGCGCGGAAAACCTCGAATACACCGTGCTTTTCCATCCGCTCATGGTCAGCTCCGGAGCCGTGATCTCCGATCTGGAAAAACGACTCTCGCAATAAGCGTGATGCCCACCATGAATCCTCCCGAAATCCGCCCGCTGGAAAACAACGACCTCGACGAGGCCGCACGTCTGTTAGGCACGCTCAATTCCGAAACGCCGCTGCTCGTTGTGCGCGAGCGTTTGGAAACGATCCTGCGAAAGCATCCGCACTATCAGATCGTGGGAGCCTTCGTGGACGGACGCCTCGCCGGAGTCTGCGGCGCATGGCTCGCCACCAAAATCTGGTGCGGCCTCTATCTGGAAATCGACAACCTCGTAGTGAACCCGGAAGCACGCTCCAGCGGCATCGGCACCTGCCTGATCCGCCATCTCGAAGCACTCGGGCGCGAGCATGGCTGCAAACTCATCGTGCTCGATAGCTACACCGCCAACCACGCATCACACCGACTCTATCACCGGCTCGGCTTTGAAATCTGGGGCTTCCATTTTGTGCGCCCCATCGGTGACTGGTCGGGAAAAGACAGCTCATGACGGTCTGCATCGTCCACTATCACCTCGGCCCCGGAGGAGTCGCACAGGTCATCACCAGCGCATCGCGTGTACTCGCTCAGGCAGGCATCGCGCATGTGGTCCTCGTCGGAAACGAAGCTTCTAACATCCCACCGGATCTTCCACTGCGGGTCGTGCCGGGCTTGGGATACGGCGATCATGGAAAAGCATCGCTGCATGAAGATCTCCGCGCCGCCGCATTCGATGCACTCGGTCACGCACCCGATCTCTGGCATTTCCACAACCACTCGCTTGGGAAAAACCCGTGGCTCGCAGACGCCGTGGCACGACTCGCGGAGGATGGCGAACGACTCGTCCTACAGCTCCACGACCTCGCCGAAGATGGCAGACCGCATAACTATCAGAACCTCACCGCTTGCCGGCATCCCTATCCGTTTTCACCACGCATCTGCTACGCCTTCCTCAACACGCGTGACCGCGATACCTTCGTGAACGCAGGCCTACCAGAAGCAAACGCGGTGCTGATCGTGAACCCGATTCCGCTACCTGCCGCGCAAACAACCAGTCATTCCGGCCCAGCGATCGTGTTCGCGCCCGTGCGCGGCATCCGGCGCAAGAACATTGGCGAGTTGCTGTTTCTATCAGCCCTCGCACCGGAAGGCGCACGCTTC
The DNA here is from genome assembly GCA_031372635.1 of Akkermansiaceae bacterium. Lineage (GTDB taxonomy): Bacteria > Verrucomicrobiota > Verrucomicrobiia > Verrucomicrobiales > Akkermansiaceae > Luteolibacter. The sequence goes on from JANMLQ010000188.1 coordinate 7,238, forward strand.
GCAATGAGCCGCGCACCGCTGGATGCGGAGGCACTCACACTGCATGAAACATGGAGCCGCTTCGCGCAGCGTCGCGCACTGCCCATCATGTTCGATGTAGTGGACCGCTTCACTCCGGTGGCGGGTGCGGACGCCACTTTCGAGTCATGGCTCGCGCATGCCACACATTTCGCAAGCACCTCGGTGTCTGAAGGATTCGGGCTGCCGTTTCTCGAAGCCATCGCCCATCGCAAGCCGCTGCTAGGCCGGAACATCCCGCACATTGCGGCGGATCACACGCGCCATGGCATCCGCACGGGAAATCTCTACGATCAACTGCTCATCCCCGCCGAGTGGGTGGATCGGGTCATCCTGCGCGAGCACCTCACCACCACGCTCGCACGCAATTACCGGGCTTACGGAAGGCAACTCACGCAGGAAATCATCACAGCCACCTTTGAGGTATTGCTGCATGACGGACTGCTCGATTTCGGAAACCTGCCGGAACCCCTGCAACAGGGAATCATCGAACGCGTCGCCGATCCCGACTGCCGCCAAGTGCCGCAGGTCAGGATCGCTGGCGAGATCCAGTCTGCGGCGGCTTGGCTTAAGAAAACACTCGCCAATCAAAAGCCCGCTACCACACCGGATCAGCTCGCACCCTTTTCACCGGACTCATACAGACAAGACATCACCGCACTTTACTCACGCCTCGCTGCCGCCAGTTCAGGAAACGTGCGCCATGTTTCCCCGCAGCGGATTCTATCAGCCCATCTCGCACCGGAGACCTTCCACTTCCTGTGCTCCGCATTGCCGCAGCCATCATCCACCAAACGCATCCGCGCGGTGATCTTCGACATCTACGGCACACTTCTAAGTGCTCCAGCGGGCGGCGTAAAACCGGATGCCCACGCCGATCCTCTGCTGCGCGAAATCCTGCGGCAAAACGGATTCAATCCTCCAGCTTCTCCATGCACGGAACTACACGCCGCTGTCCTGCGCCATCACGCTGTGGCGGGAGTAGCGTTTCCCGAAGTCGATCTACGCACCTTGTGGCGGGAAATCCTCAAGCCGGATGAAAACACGGACATGACCGCACTCGTCACCGCGCTGGAGCACGCATGGCATCCCGCATCGCCGATCCCCGGAGCGGAGCAGGCCGTCCGCAGACTCTCACGCTCCGGCCTCTCACTGGGCCTGCTTTCCAACGCGCAGTGCAACACGCTTCATGCCCTCGAAGACATCGCCGATCTCTTCGCGCCCGAGCTTACCATCCTTTCCTATCAACACGGCATCGCGAAACCCTCGCCCGAACTCTTCGATATGCTAACAGAACGCCTCGCAGGCCGCGGCATCACCCCTGCGGAAACGCTCTTCATCGGCAACGATCCACAGCATGACATCGCGCCCGCCGCCGCACACGGCTTCATGACAGCATTGTTCACCGGCCACCCCGACTCGCTCCGTGCCGGAGAATGCACGCCGGATTTCCAACTCCGCCACTGGTCGGAACTGGATGCCTTTGGATCGTTGAAAACGTGCGGTGATCCCTATGAGTCCGTCTGAATGACCGGAGGTTTCCAGTGGCTGTTAGGATTGGAGCAAGAAAGACTCAAGTCTTTACTCCCTCCGGGGATAAAGTCGCTTCAGCCTGGAAGACCGTTCTCCATCTTTCAAACGGACTCGATGATCACGTTGCCATAGGGCGTCGCGTCACCGGTGCGGATCAGACCGATCGCCAAGGGCACGCGTTTCTTGAAATCGACGTGCGCTTCACGGGTCAGAGGAATGTTGCCGAAGGATTTTGCGAAGCGATCCACGGTTTCTGGAGTGTTGCATGCTACGAACTCCTCGGCCTGCCAGATGCGGCCGATCTTGAACACCGGCGTCAATAGATCGAGCACGTCGAGCACCGTGGGAATGCCTTGGGTCAGCGCGATGTCCACGGTTTCGATCTCACGCCAGAAGGGAAACGCCCAGTCGGCGATGACCAGCGTGTTGGTGTGACGGATGCGTGCGATGAGTTCGAGCACTTGCGGATTGAGGATGCCAGTTTGGAGCATGGTGTGGGGAATGGTTGGTGTGCGAGATCATTCAGGATCACCCGCGCCCGTCAATGGCAAGCTAACGATTCCATGACAGCGGCGGTGATTGGATCGAGCAGCAGCGAGGGGAAAATCCCTAGTAGTATGAGCGCCACCGCAGGCACCGCCACCGCCAGCGCGTGGATGCGCGGCACGCCGCAGGTGATCGTCGTTTCACCCTCACACACGAATGCCTGCTTCAGCACGGACAGGTAGTAGTAGAGTGAAACCGCGCTCATGATCGCAGCCAAGCCGACAAGCCAAGCCAGTCCCATACCACCATCGAGCGCATGGCTGAACAGCGAAAATTTTCCGACGAATCCAGCCAGCGGCGGAAGCCCGGCGAGAGAGCACAGAAACACCAGCAAGGCCACCGCCTGCAACGGCGAGCGGTGGATGAGACCCGCAAACGCAGAAGGTGAATCATTGCCACGATCCCTCTCGACGGCCGCGGTCACCGCCAGCGCGCCCAACGTGGCGAGTCCATACACGACGACGTAGAACAGCACTGCTCCCACAGCGGACAAGCCATTGGCGCAGAGGCCTACTAACAGATAGCCGGTATTCGCCACTGCGGAATACGCCAGCAGCCTGCGCACGCTCGTTTGCGCGAGTGCCAGCACGTTTCCTAAAATGATCGAGACTGCGGCAAGGATCGCGAGCCACATCGACCATCCCGCTGTCATGCTGCCCCACGCAGCGGAACCCGCAGCGGAATGAAATCCAATCATCAGGAAACGCACCAGCACCACGAGGCCCACCACCTTCGATGCAGCAGACACCAGCGCGACCGTGGTGGCGGGTGCGCCCTGATAGACATCAGGTGCCCAGTAATGAAATGGTGCGGCGGCGAGCTTGAAACCCAGCCCCGCGATCACCATCACCAACCCTGTCATTGCCAACGGCGAAGGCGGGCCCGCAGCCAAAGCAGATGCCACACCCGCAAGCGTGGCGGAGTGCGAAAAGCCGTAGATCAGGCTCAATCCGAACAACAGAAAACCTGCAGAAACTCCACCAAACAGGAAATACTTCAGCGCAGCTTCGGATGCCCGTGCCGTGCGTGGGAAGCCCGCGAGCAGATAGAGCGAGAGACTCGCCAACTCCAGCGCAACGAACAGGAACAGCAGATGATTGGTGCCAACGGTCAACATCAGGCCGGTGAGCGCGAACAAGATTAGCGCGTAAAATTCTCCGACCTGCGAGATTTCACGCCGCGCGGGTGGCAGCCACACGGCCAGCAGTCCCAGCATCAGAACAACACCTTTGAATAGATGGGCCAGCGCATCGTTCGCGATCAATGATGAATCGCCTTTCACTTCATGCGGTCGCAGATGGAAGAGTGTTCCACTGATGATGTCGATGCCACCCTTCAGCCTTTCGTGCGGAGCAAACCACAAGGCAAACAACGCGATGATGATGCCCACTGATGCGATGCCGATGGCGTTACCAACCGGGAATGTTTTTTGCGTTTTCGCTTCATAAGCCACCGCCACGCCGAGCAGCACGAGCGCAGTGATGACCAACACCGCCTCAGGTAACAACTGCATGGATAGATCGAAGTAGTTCACGACTTGGAGAGGAACGATTGGAACAACGGCGAACTCAGTCCGTCATCAATGAGTTGAATCCACGGCTTCGGATAGAGGCCAATGGCGAGGGAAACGGCGAGCAGTAGAACGATGGCAGAAACTTCCGGCCATGTGAGCGGCGGCAGATTGGGAGCAGGTGCCGCAGACACATCGCGCTCGGGGAAAAACGCACGATACAAGGCACGCAGCGAGAACGCACCAGTGAGGATGATGCCCGCAGCCACCGCGACAGAGAGCCATGGATAGAATTTCCACAGCCCGATGATGACCGAGATTTCCGCGACGAATCCGCTAAAGCCCGGCAGCCCCATCGAGGCGGCAGTCGCCAGTGTAAAGCCGAGCGCCGCGCCGGGTAAAGTTTTCCAAAGATCGAAACAACCGAGTTCTGTCAGGTCGCGCGTGTGTGTCCTCTCATACACGACCCGCCCGGCAATGCCGAAGAGCAGTCCGGCAATGATGCCGTGCGAAATCATCTGCAACACCGCACCGCGCAGGCCCCAATGATTTGCGGCGGCGATTCCTAACAGGATGAATCCCATGTGACTCACCGAGGAGTAGCCGATGATGAATTTCAAATCCTTCTGCGACAGCGCAGTGAGCGCGCCATAGATGATCCCAACCACCGCAAGCCCGGCGATGAGCGCCTTGTATTGTTCAAAGCCCTGAGGAAACAATGGCATCGCCACGCACAGCGCGCCGAAAGCTCCGAGTTTCATCACCACTCCAGCCAGCAACATCGAAGCAGCAGTCGGCGCGGCGACGTGGCCGGTAGGTGCCCATGTGTGGAACGGCCAAATGCCCGCCAACACCGCGAAGCCGAGGAACAACACAGGAAACGCCCACGCCTGCATCGCAGGCGGATAAGTGGCCGCTGCTAGATGTGCGATGTCGAAACTCGTGGCACCCGCAGCAGCATACGCCGCCACTAGGCCGATCAGGATCAGCGCGCTCGCTCCGATGGAATACATCGTGAGCTTCATCGCGCCATATTCCTTGTTCGTCGATCCCCAGATGGCGATGAGCATGTATTTCGGCAGTATCACGATTTCATAAAACACGAATAGCAGGAAGGCATCGCGGCTCATGAAGACGCCATAGACGCCGCCGATGATCGTCATGAAGAACGCGAAGAACGCACGCGGACGTTTTTCGATGTTCCATGAAAACAACACACCCGCGAGAGCGGTGATGCCTGTGAGAAAAAGTAGCGTCAGCGAGAGTCCGTCGGCCGCGAGATGGAAGCGGCTGCCGAGGCTGGGAATCCACTCGCAGCTAAACGACCACGGCGCGGCATCGGGATGATTGAGTTTCGCGAGGCAGCCAACACCCGCAGCCAAGGCACCGATCAACGATGCCACCAGCGCCACCACACGCGAAGCCATGGCCGCGCGAGCGGGTAGCAGCAGCACAATCAAGACTGCGGTGAAGGCTGAAATGATGGTCCAGGCGGGTGTCATGGATTCGGGCGGAGAAGATCCAGCAACTCGACGATGGCGGGATTGGCTAATTCAAGGAGCTTCGATGGGACTAGTCCGTAAAGGACGATCAGCCAGATGATTGCACCAAACACCCAGCGTTCGATATTGGTAAGATCCTGCCATTTTGCGAGCGACGGCTTGAGCGGCCCCCAGAAAACTTTTCTCATCATGCGCAGCAGGAACACCGCAGTGAGCAACAGGCCGATCACTGAAATTGCCGCCGCGCCGGGCGTGATGGCGAAGGCTCCGTTGAAGATGAGGAACTCGCCGATGAAACCACTGAGTCCCGGCAGCCCGAGCGATGCGAACACCGCGATGCCGAACATGCCGCAGAACACCGGAGTCTGCGCACGCAGTCCGCCGAAGTCTTTGAGTCCGCGTTGACCGCGGCTGCGGGTTTCGAGAATGGCGATGCCGAAAAACAACGCGCTGGCGATGATGCCATGGTTGAAGGCTTGCAGCACCACACCGGAAAGCGCCGATGACATGGCGGCCCTATCGGTTTGCGAAGCGGCGACTGCTGCGATGGCAAGCACACAATAGCCCAGATGGTTCACCGAGGAATAAGCGAGCATGCGTTTCAAGTCGGTTTGCGCGAGCGCAGCTACCGCACCTAACAAAACCGTCGCCACCGCCAACCATGACAAGAGCGGAGCGAGCGAAGGAAGCACCTCGGGGAATACCGGCAGGAAGATCCGCAACATGGCATAGACGCCCATTTTCGAGAGCAATCCCGTGAGCAGCATCGTCACCGGCGTGGGAGCATCGGCATAAGCGGCGGGCAGCCACGCATGGAATGGAACGATGGGGATTTTCACCGCCAGCCCGAGAAACACCGCAAGCGCAACGACCGTGAGCAACGTGTGGCCGCTCATGCCGGTGAAGGCGAACTCCTTTGCCAGCGCGCCGGTGATCGCTCCTTGAGACGCGAGTTTTCCGAGCGCATCGAAATCCATTGTGCCGACTGAGAGTTGCAGCGCGAGGAATCCCACCAGCATGAAGGCACTGCCGCCGAGTGTCATGATGAAGAAGCGCAGCGCGGCTTTCGGCGCACCGGGTCCGCCCCACAAGCGGATGAGCAACCACGCGGGAATGAGCGTCATTTCCCAGCAGAGGAACCAAGGGATGAAATGGCGGGCGGTGAAGACGCCGATCAATGCGGATTCCAACACGAAGATCAGCGCGAGCATGCGGCGATCTGATTTTCCTGAAAGAGAGAGAGAGAATTGCGCAACCAAGGTCACTAGTCCCGTGAGCATGACGAAGAGCGAGGAAAGCCCATCCCATTTGAAACGAAGCTGGATGTTTGCGTCTGGAATCCAATCGAGTGAAACCTCCCTGATTGAACCCATTCGGCTGCCTATCATCATCAGCAGCAAAATTTGCCCAATGATTGCGATGCTGGCGGCCTTGTCTTTTCCATACCTCGAATCCGCAGCCATTAAGACCGCGAAAAACAACGGAAAGAGGATGAGAAGAAGCAACGACATGATTCAACCGGCACTGAGCCAGAGATAGAGGACGAGAAGCACGGACACACCGAGGCCGATGGTGCGGAGATAACCTTGTGGCCTTCCTGTTTGAGAACGAGACGTGGAATCTGCCCGCTCGCGCAGTCCGTCGCAGACGCCGTCGAAGGTTTTGTTGAGTCCCTGTTCGTCGGAAGCGCGAGTGATGCGGCCGCAGCCTTTGATGAGCATTTCCGCAAGTCCCATCAGCGGCACGAAAACCATGCGCTCCAGCATGTCGATGCCACCGGCGATGAAGGCGAGCGGGTTGATGATGGTTTTCTGGTAGAGTGCGTCGAAGCTCATGGCGTTTTCGAGGAATGTCCAGCAGCCGCCGAGTTTCGCCTCAAAAGGAGCGCGGGCGTCTCGCCCGCATCTTCCTCCATACACCCGCCAACCCAAGCCAACACCCACCGTCACGATCACCAATGAAAGCACCAGCAATCCCACATCCATCGCCCCCGCATGAAACACCGCCTTTTCCCCATGCAGCCATTTTTCAAACCACGGCCAGAACGGCGTGCCGATGAACAAGAGCAACACCGCGCCCGCCGCTAACACGAACAGCGGCACAATCATCACCGCCGGACTCTCGTGCGGATGCGTTTCCGGCGAACGCGTTTCACCAAAGAACACCAGCAGCGCTTGGCGAGTCATGTAAAACGCAGTGAGAAGCGCGGCGCATGCCGCTAACAGAAACGGCCCCTTCCCTCCCGGCCAGTATTCCGCGCTGTGAAGGATCGCCTCCTTGCTCCAGAAGCCGGCGGTGATGAAGGGCACTCCGGAGAGCGCCATCATGCCGATGGCATAAACAAGGAAAGTTTTCGGCATCGCCTTGCGAAGGCCGCCCATCTTGCGGATGTCCTGCTCGCCATCACAACCATGGATGACTGATCCGACGGAGAGGAAGAGCAGTGCTTTAAAAAACGCGTGGGCGATCAGGTGAAACATCGCCGCCGCCACGCCGCCGGTGCCGAGTGCGATCATCATGAAGCCGAGCTGCGAGACGGTCGAGTAGGCGAGGATGCGCTTGATGTCGTATTGCGCCATCGCGACGAGCGCGGCGTAGAGCGCGGTGATCGCACCGATCCACGCGGTGGCGGTGAGAGCGATGCCAGTTTCTCCACCGAGCGCGAAGATCGGATGCGTGCGGGCGACGAGGAAAACACCAGCGGCCACCATCGTCGCGGCGTGGATGAGCGCGGAAACGGGCGTCGGGCCTTCCATCGCATCGGGCAGCCATGTGTGCAGCGGCACTTGGCCGGACTTGCCCATCGCGCCGACTAACAGAAGCAGCGATGCCGCAGCGGAAACGGTGAGGCCGCCGATAGTCGTCGCACCAGCGAGCGAGGACAGCGCACCGGATTCCAACAAGCCGTTTCCTCCATCGTAAAACAACAACGTGCCGCTGTGACCGTAGAGCCAGATCATGCCGAGGAAGAATGCCATGTCGCCGATGCGCGTGGTGATGAAGGCTTTCTGCGCAGCGGCTGCGGCGGAGGGTTTTTCAAAATAGAAACCGATGAGTAGATAGGACGCGACGCCCACCAGTTCCCACGCCATGAAGAGCAGCAGCAGGCTGTTGGAAAGCACCACCATCAGCATCGCGCCGCAGAAGAGTGAGAGGAATCCAAAGAAGCGCCCGAAGCGCTTTTCATCATGCATGTAGCCGAGGCTGTAGATGAAGATCCACAACGCGACGAAGGTGACCATCGCCGCCATGCCCGCGCTGAGTGGATCGAGCAGCAGGCCGATTTTCAAAGTGACATCGCCAAAGGTGAACCAGGTGAGCGGCGCGGGGATTCGTGTGATTCCCGGAGTGAGCACGCAGAGCAACGCGCCGAGTGCAAGCAGACAGGAAATGAACAAGGCGCTGATCGCGAGTTTCGATGCGAGGCGTCCGTGTGAGTCTGGCATCAGGGCGATGATGCCAGCCGCCAACAACGGTAACAGCGGCACGCACCAGAGCAGGAGATGGAAACTTTCAACCATGCAGCGAATCCAGTTTGTTGAGATCGGTGGAGCGGGTGTGGCGGAAGACCATCAGGATGATGGCGAGTCCCACGGCGGCTTCCGCTGCGGCGATGGCGATGGAGAACATCACGAACATCGGCCCGGTGAGTTGCGGATCGGGCGGACCGTAGCGCCAGAAAGCGATGAAGTTGATGTTCGCCGCGTTGAGCATGAGTTCGATTCCGACGAGGATGAGGATTGCGTTGCGCCGCGTGAGCACGGCGAATAGTCCGAGCGTGAACAGCAGCGAAGAAAGCGTGAGCAGTATGGCGAGCGGAGTCATGGTTGCTTGGATTTGGTTTCACGAGCAAACAACGCCGCGCCGATCATCACTGCGGTGAGCAACACCGCGACGGCGAGCACTGCGGGCGCGTGGGTGGTGAAGAGTGTGATGCCGAGTTCCTTGAGCGGGACTTGTGGGACGGCTACCGAAGTTTGTTTTCCAGTCTGTGTTTTTGAAACGACGTAAAGCAGAACTCCGAGAACCGGCACAGTGCAGACTAGGCCGGTGACGAATGATTTCGGCCTGCGTTCGATTTCCTCAGCTTCATCACCGGGGCGCGTGATGAGCAGCGAGAACACGATGAGCACCGCCACCGCGCCGACATAGACAGCGAACTGCACCAAGCCGATGAAGTCCGCCCCAAGTGCTAGATAAAGAACCGCGACCAGCGCCAGAGCGAGCGCGAGCATCAGCGCGGCATGCACCGGCCGAGCCATCCACACCGCCCCGATGGCGGCGAGCATGATGAGTGGGGCGAGGATGAGGAGTGGTGTCATGGTGAAAATCTACGAATCAGCGAAGCGGTAAGTGCGTGTGGAACTGGCAAGCCGCCTATTAAAGATAACCGCAACAATCACCCATGGCGCCAGCATGAGCGGCAGCACCAGCACCCATGAAAGCAAACCCCTTCCAGTGAAATGCCATATCCCCGCTGCGGGGATGGTGAGCAGCGCCATCGGGATCATGCACAACCATGCGAAGCGCATGAGTTGATCGATCCGCACGCGTGGATAGGTGCCGCGAATCCAGAGATACAGGAAGATGACGAAGGCGAGTTTTCCAAAAAACCACAACCATGTCGGCACGAAACCGAGGCCCGGCAGCGGTGCCTGCCAACCGCCGAGAAAGAGCGTGATGCCGAGCGCCGAGATCGCGAACAGCCCGAGGTATTCGCCCATGAAAAACAGCGCGTATTTGAAACCCGAGTATTCCGTCATGTGACCGGCGACGATTTCCGATTCGCCTTCGGGCAAGTCGAATGGACAGCGGTTTGCCTCGGCGATGCTGCAAATGAAAAACAACAACCCGGCGAACAAACCCCATGGCGTGAAGAAATTCCAATGCCAGAATCCGCCGCCTTGTTTCTCGACGATCTGAGGAAGCGAGAGAGTTCCAGAAACCATGATGACTCCCAGCGCGGAAATGATCAGCGGCAGCTCATAACTCACCATCTGCGAAATCGCACGCATCGCGCCGAGCATCGGGAATTTCGAGCCGCTCGCCCAGCCAGCCATGAAAACGGATAGCTCGGTGAGCGAACCGACTGCGAAGAAAAACAACAAGCCGAGTTCCAGCGGCACCGGCGTCCACTTGCGGCCATAGGGAATCACGCCGAGCGCGAGGATGGCGGGCACGACGATGAGAATCGGCGCGAGCAGGTGCAGGAATTTTTCGGCTTTGTCCGGGACGATGTCCTCCTTGGTGAGCATCTTGATGCCGTCGGCCACCGGTTGCAGGATGCCGAACCAGCCAGCTCTGTTAGGTCCGATGCGATTCTGGATACGGGCCAGCACTTTGCGCTCAATGAGGGAGAGTAAAGCGAATGCGCTGAGGAAGACGGCGACCACTGTGCCTGCGGCAGCGAGGAAACCAGCGATGGTGACGAGCCATTCGGGAGCGCTGAGGTTGGTTAGAAGTATTTCCACCAAGCGTTGAGGCAGGCGTGGAAGAAACTCGGGGGAGAATAGTGAAGGTTCTGTGGAAATAGCGGCGAGCAGTTTCATTCAGCTCCTCCTTTCTCTTCAGCAGCGGCTTTCGCCTCGGCGTCAGCCTTCGTTTTCGCCGCTTTTGCGGCTGCGGCGGCGGCTTTCTTCTCTTCTTCGGCCTTTCGCTTGGCCATGACTTCGGATGCCTGTTCGGGCCGCAGTTTCATGTGATAGTCGGCGGATTTCGCGAGGCGCTCGCGGTTGAATAGCAGTCCGCCGAAACGATTGTCGGTACTCAGTTCATACTCGCCGTCCATGTAGATCGCGTCGAAGGGACAAACTTCCGCGCAGATGCCGCAGTTCATGCAGACGGAGACATCGATGTCGAAAATCTTCGGGCGCTTGAGCGACTTGCCGTTTTCGTCGCGTTCGAGAACGATGTAGATGCACTGCGGCGGACATTCCTTCTCACAGATCGAGCAAGCGACGCAGCGCAGGCCGTCGAGTGATTCGCCGTCGTGAACGAGGAATGGAAAATTGCGGAAGTTCGGACTAATCGGCGCGCGTTGTTCGGGATACTGCACGGTGGTCATGCGCTCCTTTTTGTAGAAGCTCTCGACCATGTTGCGACCGGTGACGGCGAGGCCTTGAAACAAACCGAGACCAGGCAAGGTCCATTGTCCCGGTTTAGCCGGGGGGCTTGGGACTGGGGTTGGCGTTTCCATGGATTCAGAAGTTATGGGTGTTGGGCATGGCGGATGCAATCCGCCGCCACGTTATGAGTCTCACCGATCCACCTCCCCTAACACGATGTCGATGCTGCCGAGGATAATGACGACGTCGGCGAGGTCGAGGCCGAGGCACATGTCTTCGAGCAGCGTGAGATTGATGAAACTCGGCGGGCGGATGCGGTAGCGATACGGGTTCACGGTGCCATCGCTGATGAGATGAAAGCCGAGTTCGCCCTTCGGTCCCTCGATGCGGGCGTAGGCTTCGCCGATGGGCGGTTTGAAGCCGCGGATCTTGGCTTTCGGATTCACGTATTCGCCCGCTGGCAGTTGATCGAGTGCTTGGCGCAGGATCTTGAGCGACTCGCGCATTTCGAGGAAGCGGATCATGATGCGGTCGTAAACATCGCCCTTCTCGCCGAGCGGGATGCGGAAACTGAAGCGTTCGTAGATGCCGTATGGCTCGGCTTTGCGGATGTCGTAGTTCACACCCGCCGCGCGCAGCATCGGGCCGGTGATGCCACCGTTGATGAGTTTCTCTTTCGGCAACTGGCCAACGTCCTGACAACGGACTAACAGGATTTCGTTTCCGACGAGAAACTTCTCCATCTCATCGAGGAAGGGACCGTAGCCTTCGACTAACGCGCTGCATTTCTGTGTCCATCCGGCGGGCAAGTCATTGCGGCAACCACCGAAGCGCATGAAGTTCGCCATCATGCGCGCGCCCGTAAGATCCTCGAAGAGATCGAGGATTTTTTCCCGCTCGCGGAAGGCATACATCAGCGCGGAACCCCACGCACCCATGTCGCCGAGGATGAAACCCATGAAGGCGGTGTGGTTGATGAGGCGTGTCAGTTCGCCGAGGATGACGCGCATGTATTGGGCGCGCTCGGGCACCTCGATGCCGGCGAGTTTTTCCACGGCGTTGGCGTAGGCCCAGTTGTTGGAGAGCGGGCAGATGTAGTCGAGCCGGTCGGTGTAGGGCATCGAGCTGAGATAAGTCACGCTCTCGCCGATCTTCTCGTGGTTGCGGTGGAGGTAGCCGAAAACGGGCTTGAGGCTGACGACTGTTTCGCCATCGAGCACCACGTTCATGCGGAACACGCCGTGGGTGGACGGGTGCTGCGGACCGAGGGAGACGCGGAGCAGTTGATCCTCGTCTGTGTAGTCAACAGACGGTGCTGACTGGCTGGATTCGGAGATCATTCTGAAAACTCGGGTTTTAACCACAGATTGCACAGATGAAGATCAGAAGGATCAACTTCTTCTCTGTGTAATCTGTGTAATCTGTGGTTCATTTGAAAACTCAGGGCTTGGCTGGATAATGTTTTTTGGCTTTCTCCAAAACATCATCATGCGGTGTGGGTTCGTATTCGTAATCATCGGGCGCGACGTAGTCCTTGCGCATCGGGTGATCGACGAACTCATCCCACATCAGGATGCGGCGGAGGTCGGGATGGCTGGTGAAATGAATGCCGTAGAGATCGAAGATTTCCCGCTCCTGAAACTCGGCGCTGCGGTAGATGGCGACGAGCGATGGAATGCTGACGTTTTCTCCGCGATCCGTGGTGCGGGCGCGGAGGACGAGCGGGCCGATGCGTCTGGTGGTGGAGTAGAGGTGATAGACGGCTTCTAGGAAGCCGGTTTCATGCGGCGACCGGTGATCGCCGCTACAGGCGACGGCTTCGGCTTTCGCGGGATCGGGCCAATCGACACCGGTGATGTTGGAGAGTAGATCGAAGGCGAGTGTTTCACGGAGAAACGTGGCGATTCGCGGCAAGTCATCGTTTTCGACTAACAACGAATGCTGCGCAGCGGAGCCGGGATTATTGAGCAGGCGAACTTCGGCATCCGGCATAGCGGCGCGGATTTCGCCGAGGATGGCATCGGCGTCGGAGGTCACTCGCCACCTCCTTCTTCACGGACGAGCGGCTGTGGTTTCCAGATGTCATGATTTGCGACCGGATGGAGGTCGTGCGGGCCGTATTCGGGCACGGGAAACGCGGCTGTGCCATTCGGATCGGCGTGGCGGGCGCGGTCCTTGCCCATGAGTTTCTCCTTTGCGATCTTGTCACGCAGCGTCATCAGGCCTTCTAACAATGCCTCCGGTCTTGGCGGGCAGCCGGGGATGACGACATCCACGGGGATGAAACGATCAATGCCCTTGAGCACGTTGTAGCCTTCCTTGAAGGGGCCGCCGGAAATCGCGCAGGCACCCATGGCGATCACGTATTTCGGCTCGGCCATCTGGTTGTAGAGGCGCACCACCTGCGGGGCCATTTTCTTGGTGACGGTGCCGGCGACGATCATCAAGTCCGCCTGGCGCGGCGATGGACGGAAGACCTCGGCCCCGAAGCGCGCCATGTCGTACTTCGCCATCGTGGTGGCGATCATCTCGATGGCGCAGCAGGCGAGGCCGAATTGCAGCGGCCATAGTGAACTGGAGCGGCCCCAGTTGATGAGTTGCTCGAAGGACGTGACATGCACGCCTTGGGATTTCAGGTCTTCGGCTAGTTGGGCATCAATCGCCATGTAGAGTGAGGTTGGGTTTTACGGGACCGCGCCAGTTGAGAAAGCCTTTGCTCCACGTCCAGAGCAAACCTTCGGCTAACAGAAGCAGGAAAATCATCGCCACGATAAACGCACCGGCGGAGAGGTCCAGAAAGGCCACTGCGAAGGGAAGCAGGAAGACGGTTTCCACATCGAAGAGCAGGAAGAGCAGTCCAAAGAGGTAATACTGCGAGTGGAAACGCGTCTGCCGTTCAGCGAGCGGATTGACGCCGCATTCGTAGAGCGCGTTCTTGTCCTTGCCGCGTTTGATCGGGGTAAAAAATGTCATCCAAAGACGGGCGAGCACAAGTGCGCCGATGGGAACGATCAGCGCGACGCTGAAGAAGGCCAAGATCGGAAGATAGGGATGATTCATTTTCCGGGCCGAAGTTGGGTTTCGTAAGCGAGGACGTCGGCAAGAGTCATGGCGGAGAGTTTCTCACTATACGATCTATGAAATGCCTCCCAGAAAGTGTTTGGTCGAGTAGATTTTTCCACCCCGGCGGTCTGTAAAGTTAAGATTGGAAGATGGGCTTCCAGCCTGCCCGGATGAATCATAACGCGCACGGTCCAGGCTAGAAGCCCGGACTCCGAAACAGCCAAGATGGCTGTTCTCCGCTTAAAGACAGGGCGAGGTGCTCGTGGAAAAAGCGGGCGTCTCGTGATCTTCGGGCGAATGCCCTGCGACCTTCATCATGCCTGTTGCGAATTTTCTTAACCGGCGGAACCTTCAGAGCATTTGTAATGAATCCCCGCCCCCTACGCGATCGCGTAGGAAACGATTCCTTGGCAGAGGAAAAAATCCTTGATATTCCATGTCCGTTGAATAACCCGCTTCTACCATCCAAGATGCTGATCTTGCTGGCAGCCTCCTGCCTGGCTTGGGTAGGAATTCTTTCGCTGGCATTCATGGTCTGCACCGGCAGTGGCATCGCGGCTGGTTGGATTTTTGCGGGAGCCTTGATCGCCGCACTGGCTGTGTGGGTGGCATTGATGATCAGAGAGTTCCAGTTTTCCCCGCGAGTCACCGAAGCATTTCAGGACGAAAACGATGAGCTAGAACTACAGCTCGCACGTCATCCAATTCCCGTGCGTTCCGGCTTCCGCAGGATCGGCTTGCAGATCTTTTCCGGCAGGCGGCGATTCTCCAGCGGCGTGAGGAGCTACGAATCCGGCAAGGGGAAAACCCGCCGTGCGGAGCGACCGAGCAGACCTTATTTCCGCTGAGATTCCCGGAAACGATCAGTTTCCTGCCTTCGGGTTCATCTGCCAGACATCCTTGGCATTGAGCACTGATTTCGCGCCCTTGCCATTGAGCCATGCCTTGGCTGCGGGGTCTTTTTTCAACTCTGCGTCCCAGAATGCGCTGCTCAACGCGAGGATCGCCCGGTGGTAGCGCGGCTCCTTGTGCGGCTGGCCTAGCAGTTCGCGAGCGCCGAAAGCCATGTGGTTCGCGCCGTCGAAGACCACCTGCCAGGCGGCGGCGTGTGTCAAATGCGGGAAAACTTTCAGCCGGTCCGCAGCGGTGCTGTTCCCGATCGGGCTGTCGTCAAGCGTCCCGGTCATCAACAGACAAGGAATCCGTATGGTGGCGAAAGCCTCCGCCGGATCGCCGGCGGCGGGCGGGCTGGGACTCATCATGAGGGCGGCATCAAGGCGCGGCTCGAGTGAGGAAATGCGACCGCGCAGAGCGGATTGGCCAGCCACGGCCTGCGTGGTGGACGCACCGAACGAGTGGCCGGACATGCCGATGTTTTCAAGATCGAGGCGGTTTTTCAGCGGATGGCCGTCCTCGCGGTTCCATGCGGTCAGGGCATCTAACAAAACAGGGATGTCCTTGGTTCTGGCGATGTAGTTCTCAGCCGAGGCCGCTTTTTTCATCGCCGCCATGCGCTGTAGTTTTGACACGTTTTTCCAGACGGACTCGTCACTACCGGGATGCTGGACGAACACGACGAGTAGGCCACGTTTCGCCCAATGCTCACCGAGGTAAGGGTTGTTGTCTCGCGAACCGCCGAGGCCATGGGAAAAAACAAGCACCGGAGCGGGCCGGGTGGATTCCGGCAGATAAACGCGGACGGGAAGCGTGCGGTCGCGTTTCGCATCCTTCACCTCGAAGGTGATAGAGCTGATTTTCACATCGGGGATTTTGAGCGGATCGTAGGGCGGAATCTCAGCGGCCCATGTAGCGGTGCAGAAAAAAAGTAACGCAAAAATCAGGCGGAACATGGCAGCATCAACCCGAAGCGCCGGGGAAAGTTGCAGCCCGCAGCTCAGAGTGCGATGGAGACAATTTCCCGGCAGGTGGTTTTTTATCCTTGGTGAAATCCAAGACACTTGTTGCCGCCGGAGTGGCACTCGACATTCAATAAAAAGAGCACCCCGCGTCTGTCTCTCGACCCTTGGGGACGAACACAAGGATCTCATTGGCTACTTTGAAATCCGGATGAACGCGGGACTTCGACTTGAGAGCGGACGATGAATGCCATTGTGCCCGTCGGCAAAACGCGCAAGAGACCTCCCTTCCCCCCCGCCCCGCTAGTGAGTGCGCAGCGTTTCCAGATAGGCCTCAAGAGCCGTGGCGCAATTACGGCGGGCGGCTTCGTCCGGGCTGCATTGGGTGGTCACGGCAAAACCGGAAAACAAGGAGACAAAAAACTCCGCCTCGGTCGCGGGTTGGATGGAACGATGAATCCAGGAAGCGGACTTGCCGCGCTCGATCAGGCCCGAGATGGCCGTGCGCCAGGCGGTGAAAACGGATTCCAGCGCAGCCGCGAGCACGGCGTCTGCGGCGGCGGTTTCCGCAGCCAGAGCGACGAGTGTGGAAGTGGCGTCGCCGGGCCGGACTTCGAGACAACGCGTGCGGCAAAGCGCGCGGAGAGAATCCAGCGAGGAGATGTTTTCCAGCGGCCCGATCCAGAGGATTTGCATGGCTGCGGCCAGCTCTTCGCTGATCCATGCGGCGGCGAGTGCACGCTTGTCCTGGAAGTGGTGGAAAAGCGCACCTTTCGTGAGTTCCGCCCGCTCGACGATGGGGATCAGCCCGCTACCCGAGTAGCCGTGGCGCGAGAATTCCACGCCTGCCGCCGCAAGAATCGCCTTGCGGGTCAACACTGGCTGCTTCTTGCGCTGCTTCATTTCAAAAACATACCGACCTTTTGGTATGGCTCAAGAAAATTGCTGAACTCGATGTTGATTTCATCAAGATCATGAAACCCAACAGGATTCCGGATCGTGGCTCGATGCCTTCAAGGATTCGATCTTGCTAGCTTGCTTCTTAATCCGGGAGGGATCGGCGAGGGTAACACCGGACGAGTCTTGATAGCGAAAAATACCCAGCGTTTGGCGCTCTCTACCATCCATGAACGAATCGTGCGTGGGCTGATGTCCTGCACCTGTATCATTTCACCACGGCGGAAGTCCGAACATTTCCGGCGTCGCCTCGCGCGGGCGCCAGGTCAGGATCTCGGGATCTCCGGCGGTGATGAGCACGGTGTGTTCGAAATGCGCGGAGGGTTTCCGGTCCTCGGTGATGACCGTCCAGCCATCGTCAAGGATGCGTACGGAAGGCACGCCGAGATTGACCATCGGCTCGATGGCCAGCGTCATGCCCGGCATGAGTGTGGCGGTCTTGCCCTTCGGGCGGTAATTCGGCACCTGCGGCTCTTCATGCAGCCTGCGGCCCACACCGTGGCCTACGAATTCCCTAACAACCGTGAAGCCGCGTGGGGTGACGAATCCCTCCACCGCGCCGCAGAGATCGGCGAGTTTGCGCCCGGCGCGGGCGTGCTTGATGGCCTCGAAGAGCGATTGCTCGGTCGCAGCTAACAGACGCTTGGTTTCCAGTGGGATGTCACCAGCGGCGACAGTGGTGGCGTTGTCACCGATGAATCCGCTTTTCACGATGCCGACATCGATCTTCACGATGTCACCGGGCAGAATTTTACGCCCGCCGCCGATGCCGTGGACGACTTCTTCGTTGACGGAGATGCAGGTGTAGCCGGGAAATCCGCGATAGCCGAGAAAGGCGCTCTTGCAGTCGTTCTCACGCATCAACTCGGCGGCGAGACTGTCGATCTCACCGGTGGTGCGACCGGGAACAACTTGCTTGGCGAGTGCCTGCAGGATTCTGGACGCGATCATGCCGGCGGTTCGCATGAATTCGATCTCACGCGGCGACTTGATGGGGATGCGGGTTCTGCGGGACACGGAGTGGATGAGTGGGATGCGGATTCGGTCACACCAGGGCTTCGGAAAAACGAGCGAGCAGTTTCGAGGACACCTCGTCTTGCGGAGCGGTGGCATCAAAGGTGATGAGTTTTCCCGCATCCTGATAACGTGCGATGACGGGACCGGTCAAACGCAGGAATTCCTGATGGCGATTGTTGAAGTTCTCCTCGCTGTCGTCCGCGCGTGGTAAAACGAGGGCACCGCAGGCTGGGCAATGCTTGTTAAAGTCTGCCTGGCCGCTCCAACGGCATTCAGGACACTCGACGCGATGGCGGATGCGCGAAACGAGCTGCTCGTAAGGCACCTCCAGCGACACCGCGAAGGTCACGCTTTGATCATGCGCGGCGAGCCATTCATCGAGGAAATCCGCCTGTGGAAGACTGCGTGGAAAACCATCGAGCACCCAGCCGCCGGACTGGCGGCCCAGCCAATCGGCGAGGATGCGGCACATGAGATCGTCCGGCAGGTATCCGCCGCGCTCGAGGATGGGCTCGGCGAGTTTTCCGAGTTCCGAGCGGGACTCGACCTGTTCGCGCAGCAGTGCTCCGGTGCTGAGGTATCCGAGGCCGAGATTTCCCGCCAGATGCCGCCCTTGGGTTCCCTTGCCGGATGCCGGAGGCCCTAGCAGAACGATGCGGAGCGGTCTGGCGCAGGAGTCGCTCAAGAATGAATGCTGTTGTAAATGTAGGCGGTGATGCCGATCACGATCAGGATGGCGATCACCGTCCAGAGATAAATGATAGCGGTGCGGGGAGCCGCGTTGCCACCTTGGTTGAGGCGATCATAACGGCCCTTCATCTTGCCCTTGCGGAGGAAGCCGTCGTAGTGCTTTTGCAGGAGTTGTGTTTCCACCTGGCGCATCACATCGAGCACGACGCCCACCATGATGAGCAGTGAGGTACCGCCGAAGAATTGCAGCACCAGCGAGCCGGGAGGCAGGCCAACGAGCTTGCCGACACCAAGCGGAAGCACGAACAGGAAGGTGAGGAAAATTGCACCTGCGAAGGTGAGGCGGGTCATTGTGAAGTCGAGGAAATCAGCAGTAGGCTTGCCTGGGCGCACGCCTGGAATGTAGCCGCCGTTGCGCTTGAGGTCTTCCGCTATCTGGGAGGGCTGAAACATCATCGCCACCCAGAAGTAGGAGAAAAGGAAGATGCCGATGCCGCCGAGAACGTAATACCATGTACCGCCACCGACTAATTCGCCGTAAATCTTGGTAGCCCATGGCTGCCCTGCGAAGAACCACTGGAGCATCATCGGCGGAAGCGAGAGCACGGCGGATGCGAAAATGATCGGCATCACGCCTGCGTAGTTCACCTTGAGTGGCAGGTATTGAGTCTGACCGCCGAACTGTTTGCGACCGACGACACGCTTGGCATACTGGACGGCAATACGGCGTTGTGCCTGGGTGATCGCAATGGTGGCCGCGATGACAACAAGCAGCAAAGCGATCATCACCACCATCATGATGGCTTTGAAAGCGTCGGCGTCATCAGTGACGAAGTATTTCCACGCTTGGATGAGTGCGCCGGGCAGTGCGGAGATGATGTTGACCGTGATGATGATCGAAGAGCCGTTGCCAATGCCGCGTTCGGTGATCTGATCGGCGATCCAGAGCAAGAGCACACAGCCTGCGACAATCGTGATGACCGTGAGCGTCATCCACATCACAGAGGGATCCGGCACCAGTTTGCCGAAACGCTCGATACCGGACATGTAGGGAATGTTTTCTGGATTCGTCAGCGATTTTGCCACGAAGAAACCCTGCACGATGGCGATGCCGATGGTGATGTAGCGGGTGTATTGGTTGATCTTCTGGCGTCCGCCGTCTTCACGGGCTAGGCGCGAAAGTTTCGGCACCACTGCGGTCATGAGCTGCACCATGATCGATGCGGAAATGTAGGGCATGATGCCCAGCGCGAGGATGCCCGCTTGCTGGAGGCCGCCACCGGAAAACACCATGAGCAGAGCGTTGATGCCGCCGCCCGTGGTGGCATCCTTTTTCTGTAGGCTATCCATCCAGTCCTTGATGACGGAGCCATCCACCCCTGGAAGCGTGATATGCACGCCGAGGCGGATGATGACGATGAGGGCGAGGGTGAACAGGATGCGGTCCCGGAGTTCCGGGATTTTCCAAGTGTTAGTGAAGGCGGAAATCATGGCGGATGGGAAATGAAAAAGACGCGTGGGTTTTACACACAACGAGGAAGCGCACAAGCGCCTCCTCGCAGGAAATCAGGTGATGGAGCGGGGCGAGATCAAACGCTTAGGCCTTGATCGCACCACCGGCTTTTTCGATTTTCTGGCGGGCGGAAGCACTCACCTTGTCGAGTTCGATGGTGAAGGCCTTTTCGACTTCGCCATCGGCAAGCAGTTTGACCTTGTCGCAGCGTCCGTTGAGCAGGCCCACCTTGCGGAGGGACTCCTCGTTGATGACGGCACCGGTTTCAAAACGACCATCAAGATCGCCGACGTTGACGACGCCGAAGACATCGCGGAAGTCGAAGTTATTGAATCCGCGCTTTGGCAAACGACGGTGAAGTGGCATCTGGCCGCCTTCGAAGCCGACGCGGGTGCCGCTACCGGAACGGGCTTTCTGACCCTTGTTGCCTTTGCAGGAGGTCTTGCCGTGGCCGGAGCTTTCACCGCAGCCGAGGCGCTTGTTACCGCGCTTGGCTCCCGGATTGGGGCTGTAGTTGTGGAGTTGCATTTCTTTGATTTTGTTAGATCGGTCTGATCAGTCGGATAGGACAGATCGGTCAGATCGCCTTTTCCTTCTTCTTCTTACCACGACCGGAGAGAACCTGATCGCGGGTGCGGAGTTGGGAGAGAGCCTTGAGGGTGGCTTTCACCACATTGGCGTGGTTGGAGGAACCCATCGACTTGGCGAGGATGTCACGGATGCCGACGGCTTCGCAGACGGCGCGCACACCGCCACCGGCGATGATGCCCGTTCCGGGAGATGCGGGTTTGAGCAGCACCTTGCCACCGCCGAATTCGGCGTAGATTTCGTGAGGGATGGTGCCGTCAACGATGCTCATTGGCTTGAGCACCTTGCGGGCGCCTTCGCTGGCTTTCTTGATGGCGTCTGCCACTTCGTTGGCCTTGCCGAAGCCGAGGCCGACTTTGCCGATCTTGTCACCGGAGACGACGAGAGCGGAGAAGGAGAAACGACGACCACCTTTGACGACTTTGGCGCATCGGTTGATGAAGACGACCTTTTCGGAAAGCTCATTGCCTTCGGAATCGGTAGGAGCTTGGCGCTCTTCACGGCGTGGACCACCACGGCCACGGCCACCGCCGCCACCGCCTTGGTATCCGCCGCCGCCTTGGCCACGGTTGCCTTGATAGCCACCTTGTTGTGGGGCGGAGTTAGCGACCGGTCCGAGTGCCTGAGGGGCAGGTGCTGCTGGTGTGGCAGGTGCAGCTTCGACTGGAGCGGGCGTATCGTTATCTGGAATTGTTACCATGATGTGTGTCTGGTCGGGGGCGTTAGAATTGGAGGCCCGCTTCACGCGCTGCATCCGCAAGGGCTTTCACCTTGCCGTGGTAGAGGTGACCGCCGCGGTCGAAGACGACGGCGCTGATGTTGGAACCCTTGGCGCGCTCCGCGAGGAGCTTGCCGACCTGCTGGGCGCCGACGACGTTCGCTGAGGCGTTCTCGATGCTCTTGTCCATGGTGGACGCGGAGATGAGAGTCTTGCCGACTGAATCGTCGATGACTTGGGCGTAGATGTGTTGGTTCGAGTAATGGACGGCCAGGCGCGGACGTTCGGCAGTGCCGGTGACCTTGCGACGGATGCGCTTGTGGATGCGCTGGCGGATCGTCTTGCGGTTGATGGTGCTCATAGTGCAGTGAATGGTTGGGGTTATTTGCCGACGCTCTTGCCTTCTTTGCGGCGGACGTGTTCACCGACGTAGCGGACGCCCTTGCCTTTGTATGGCTCCGGCGGATAGAAACTGCGGACTTCGGCAGCGAACTGACCGACGACTTGTTTGTCGATGCCTTCCACCTTAATCTTGGTATTCTCATTCACCGTGACGGTGAGGCCGGATGGGATCGGATGAAGCAGCGGATGCGAGCGACCGAGTGAGAGGTCGAGTTCCGTGCCCTTGACGGTGGCACGCAGACCGACACCGTGGATTTCAAGATCCTTCACGAAGCCTTGTGAGACTCCGATGATCATGTTCTGGACAAGGCTGCGGGCGGTGCCGTGAAGCGCGCGGATTTGGCGCAGTTCGCTGGCGCGTGAAACGATGACGTTACCGTCTTCGGTTTTGAGGGAGATGCCTTCGGGAAGGTTGAAGTCGAGTTTGCCTTTGGGGCCTTCGACAACGACTGTGGTGCCGTCCAGTTTGACGGCGACTTTTTCCGGAAGAGAGATGGGCTTGAGTCCGACTCGTGACATGGTGATGTGTTCCTTTCGCGAGTTATGGGTTTACCAGACGTTGGCGAGGAGTTCGCCGCCGAGTTTCTGACGTTTTGCGTTGCCGCCGGACATGACGCCTTTCGGGGTGGAAAGGATCGAGATGCCGAGGCCGGACATGACGCGTGGGATTTCCGTGGAGCCGACGTAGTGGCGGCGACCAGGAGTGGAGACGCGTTTGAGATCGGTGAGGACGGAGCGCCCGTCCACGAACTTTGGCTTGACCTTGATTACGGTACGCTTGCCGGTGACGACTTCGTAGTTCCAGATGTAGCCTTCATCCTTGAGGATGCCGGCGATGTCCGCCTTGATCTTGGAGTAGGGTGCGGAAAATTCCTCGTTGCCTGCACGGGCGGCGTTTTTGAAACGCGTGAGGAAGTCGGCGATGGGATCGGTGAGAACTGCCATGGTGGTGATTCTTTAAAGGTTCGTTAGGTTTGGCAGATCAGACTGCGGCAGGTTCTTCGACCTCGTTGGCTTTTTTCATATCGCGGAACGGCATGCCAAGCTCCATGAGCAGGGCGCGTCCTTCGGTATCATTCGGGGCGGTAGTGACGAAGATTAGGTCGAAACCGATCTGGCGTTTGATTTGGTCGATCTCGATTTCCGGGAAAATGGATTGTTCCTGGATGCCGCAGGCGTAGTTGCCGCGACCGTCGAAAGACTTGGATGAGATACCGCGAAAGTCTCGGATGTTCGGTGCGGTGATGTTGATGAAGCGATGAAGGAATTCCCACATGCGTGCGCCGCGAAGGGTGACGCGTGCGCCGAGCACTTCGTTTTCACGCAGCTTGAAGTTGGCGACGGCCTTCTTCGAGTAGGTGATGGACGGGCGCTGGCCGGTGATTTTCTGGATCTCATTGACGGCGTCATCGACTGCGACCTTGCGGTCTGCGGCTTTGCCCATGCAGGAGGTGACGATGATCTTTTCGAGACGTGGCACCTGATGGGCGTTGGTATATCCGAGCTTCTTCTTGAGAGCCGGAACCACCTTATCGAGGTAGTGTTGCTGTAGTGTTGGTGTGCTCATTTGTTTTGCGGGTCAGCGCGGTTGTGTTGGCGCTTAAGCGCGGGCGGAAGCTGGAACGCTTCAGCCCACTTTCTTTACGTTGGAGATGTGGATGGAGCCGTCGATGGTCTTGATGCCACCGTTCGGATCTGCCTCGGAGGCTTTGGTGGCTTTTTTCACCTGGCGACCGCCTTCGACGACGACGGTGCTCTTGGTGGCGTTGACAAGGAGCACGGTTCCGCGCTTGCCCTTGTTGTTGCCAGTGATGATTTCGACTTGATCGCCTTTTTTGACGTGTGTCTTGATGCGGCTCATGGGAGTAAAATTGTTAGGCAGGGTGAATCAGAGCACCTCGGGAGCGAGGGAGACGATTTTCATGAAGGACTTCTCGCGAAGCTCACGGGCGACGGGGCCGAAGATGCGGGTGCCGCGTGGGTTGTTGTCCTTGTCGATGATGACCACCGCGTTGGAGTCAAAGCGGAGGATGGAGCCATCGGCGCGGCGGATTGGGTAAGCGGTGCGGACGACGACGGCCTTGACGACGCTGCCTTTCTTGACGGCGGCGGTAGGGATGGAATCGCGAATGTGGCAGGTGATGACGTCACCGATGCTGGCGGTGCGGCTGCGTTTGCCGAGCACGCCGATCATTTTTGCGCTGCGGGCACCGGTGTTA
>JANMLQ010000200.1:0-13748 GCA_031372635.1 Akkermansiaceae bacterium
CGCTTTTGCTCGCCCTCGCGATCCAAAATCTTTCGGTTGTCCTGGCAGTGAATCCAACCGCTCGGGGTAAGCGCATGGCGGTTGATGACCGTGAGATAATCGTAATCATCCCGCGTCGTGTATTCGCGGCGTGGAAGAGGACGCCGGGTG
Organism: Akkermansiaceae bacterium; assembly: GCA_031372635.1. Lineage (GTDB taxonomy): Bacteria > Verrucomicrobiota > Verrucomicrobiia > Verrucomicrobiales > Akkermansiaceae > Luteolibacter. The sequence goes on from JANMLQ010000200.1 coordinate 151, forward strand.
GGATTGCTCTGCCAATGGGACTCGCCGTCATCATGCACCCACTTGCCGTATCCTTCATACCGCGGAGTATCGTCCACGCTGGTGACGAGCTGGCTCCATGTGCCAGCCGCCTCTTCATGAGTGAGTTTGATTTTTCTCCATAGGTGGTCGTCCTCGGCACCGCAATAGTCGAGAAGCTCGGTGTCCTGCCATGTCCAAATCTGCGCCCAGTGCTTGATGACATGCGCTTTGCCGTCTTTTTCAGAAACCACCAGCAGATGCTGGAGCGTGATGCGCTCCGGAGTGTCTTCCACGGCGACGACCACTTCGCTGGCGGTTTCCGTGTAAGGCTTGGTTTTAAGTTTGTAGTCGGGAGCGATGGCCGCCGTCTCGCGGAATTCAAAAGTGACGCTGTGTGTGCCCGCCATCGCGAGAATGGCTTCGCGGTCCTTCGCCGGAGATCCGGCAAATACCGCCAACGAGGACAGCATGAGCGTGATAGTGGTGAGAAGTTTCATAACGCCGCGATGCTGCCATGGTGGACATGGTACCGCTAACGGGTGCTTGCGCGATTTCGATGGCAGGTTGCGCCTTGCGTGACCGTGGACTTCGACACTCTCGGCGAAAACGGCGATGATCTCAAAGGCACCGTCACCATCCGCCACGGCGATTCATTCATGCACCCTTGGTGAAGGCTACCCGAGTGAAGTGCTCGCATGAGCCATTGATGACGATCTGCTGTAGCAGGCCGGCAGGTATGGTTTTATCATTCAGCCTATTGTTAGAATTCGTCAAAGGCGATTTGTGATTCAGACACGCCCAGCTCGGCGAGCATCTTCGTGCTGGCCTTGATCATCGCGGGCGGGCCGCAGAGGTAGAACTCGACGGCGCACGGCTTTTCGTGATCCGCGAGGTATCGTTCGCCAACCACTTCATGGATGAAGCCCGCATGTCCCGACCAATCATCCTCCGGCAGCGGCGAGGACAGCGCGGGGTGGAAATGGAAGTTCGAAAAACGCGCGGCCAACGAGTCGAAGTATTCCTGATAGAACAACTCCTGCCGCGAACGAGCGCCATACCAGAAGCTCACGCGGCGCGCCGTGCCCTGCGTCTCGAATAAATGAGAGAGATGCGCCCTCAGCGGGGCCATGCCCGCGCCGCCGCCGATGTAAACCATTTCCTTCTGCGTCGGCTTGATGTGGAAGTCGCCGAAGGGGCCGATTGCCGTGACCTCGTCGCCGGGTTTCAGGTGGAACATGTAACTCGAGCCAGCACCCGGCGGGCAGTCCTGTCCCGGCGGCGGGGTGGCGATGCGGATGTTGAAGCGTAGCGTCTTTTCCGTCCGCCTGTTGCTGGCGATCGAGTAGTTGTTTCGCCGCCCGGAGTCCGGGTTGCTGGAAACAAGATCGAACACATGCTGGTTGCGCCAGACGGTGGCGTAGGGCTCGGGGATGTCCAAATCACTGAAGCGGATTTCCTGATAGATCGGGATGTCGAACTGGAGGTAGTCGCCGGGTTCAAAGTCCACGGCAGTCATCGGCTCCAACACGAGTTCCTTGATGAAGGTGGCGACGCTTTGATTGGAAACCACCTTGAAACGAAGTGTTTTCGACTGGCGCGCACCACTTCCTCCAGCACGGGCGATGTTGAGCCACAGCCTGCCGGAGCGTTCCTCCAGCGGATAGACGGCCAGCCCGCGGCAGACCGGCGCACGGGCGGGCGAGCCGTCTGTTAGATGAAAGCGGCCGTTGTGCTTGGGGCACTCGATGGTGCCCGCGATGACGAGGCCGTCGGCGAGGTGGTTGTTGCCGTGGGTGCAGATGCCATCGGTGGCGTGCAGACTGCCGTTTTCATCACGGATCAGCGCGAAGGTCCGGCTGCCGTGGTCAAAGCGCAGGACATCCGCGCAGGCGAGATCGGCTGCGGCGCAGACTTCGATCCAGCCGTCGGAGTCCGGTTTCGCGCCGCCGCCGCGGATCGGCTCATACACGCGCTCCTTCGGCGCGGGTAGGATACGTTTCACATGATAACCGGGATCCTCCAACTGGCGGATGAGCGTAGGCAGGATCTCCCGCCATGCTGATAGAATGGATGGATAAGGCGGCGGGCAGTCGTCCTTGATTGCCTCGTGTAGCGCGGGCAGCGCGTGATAGGGCACCAGCGGATACATGTGGTGTTCCACGTGATAGTTCATGTTCCAGTAGATGAACCGGCTGATAGGGTTCATGTAAACCGTGCGGCAGTTGAGGCGGTGATCGAGCACGTTTTCCGCAAGGCCCGCGTGTTGCAGCGTGTTGTGGACGATCATCAACCAGGTGCCGAAGAACTGCGGCAGCACGAATAGGAAGACCGGCAGCCAGCTACGCATCGCGATGGCTGCGGCGATCATCACCAGATAGAGCGCCAGATAGATCCGCGCGTTGTGGATGACTTTGGGAAACTCGCTCTCGGGGATGAACGTCCTCTCTTCATTCGAGATCCGTCCGCTCGCGTGCATCAGCAGTTTCGGAAAAAAGGTCCGGTAGCCGCCGACGTTCATGAGACTCATAACATGGGCCTTCATGTCCGGCGGGCGCGGCACCTGGATTTCCGGATCGCGGCCGACGATGATGGTGTCGCTGTGATGGCGGGTGTGGCTCCAGCGCCAGACGACCGACTCGCGCATGACCATGAACGAGGCGGTCTCATAAACCACGCGGTTCATCCAATCGCTCTTGAACGCGGTGCCGTGGCCGCATTCGTGCCAGCGGCTGTCCGTACTCGTGCCGTAGAATGTGGCATAGATGAAGTAGGGCAGCGCGGCCCACCAGCTTTCCCAGAGCGCGGCGGTCGCCCAGCCGGTTCCTAACAGAATGAGGACAAGCAGGATGGTGTCGCGGATGGCGGGGCCGTCGCGGCGCTCCAGCAGCTTGCGCAGTGTGGCCCGCGGAACTTGGCATTGATACCAATCGGCCTCGGCGAGTCCGCGTTCGATGGCGCGGGACGCCTCCTCGCCTACCAGGCTGTAGTTGAGGTGTTGCGGAGGTTTCCCCAGAGTGGTGGTTTCGTGGCTCATGGTGGTGGTGGAAAGGAGCGATAAAAACGACTCCCCGCCGCCTCTTTATTTCCTCCGGAACACTCCAAAAGTTTTCCCGCCTTGTCCATATCATAGGTTCACGCAAAAAAATGGAAGCCACGTCTCGATCCAGATTTTTGAATCAGCGATCCATAACCGCGCTAAGGAGAGGCGACCTTTACTGTCGCCGTCTGCATCTTGTTCGTTTCTAGCTCCAAATCTTGAAGAAACATGTTTCACATCAGTCGCCAATCCTTCATGGCATCGGACCCCGGCGCGGATGGCAAAATCAAAAACGAAAATACAGGCAACGAGAGAACTCTCCGGCGACTGCCTCTCGCTATTCAGCCTGCCCTTCTTGCTGGCGGAGACGCTTATTGGACTGAGTGCGCCGCGTGATGATGCCTATGAGGTCTGAGCTGGCAGGATGAGCCATGTCGGCCTTCTTGCGGAGTTCACGGTTCACCGTGGGACTGGAGAAGATCACGCTGAAGCGCGCACTCCATGAATGAAGAAGCAGACAGTAAAAGTCCGCGCTCCTTCAGTGATTGAAGATGAACTCCTTCGAGTTGAGCAGTGCCCAGAAGATGTCTTCGAGTGCTTCGCGGCGGAGTTTGGGATCGGATGGGACGGCGGCGAGGAGTTTTTCGGTTTCCGTGTCCAGTGGCTCGCGGCTGAGGGTGGTGAGGTAGAGGTGGCGGATGATTTCCTTCGGCTCCTTTTTTTCCGCGAGCATGGTTTCGATGATCTTGCCTTGGCGGATGCGCTGCTGGGTGGTGTCGCCGTTGATGAGGTGGAGGGCTTGGGAGAGGTTGGGTTCCATCTTTACCTCGCATGAGCAAACGGTGGCGCGGCTGGCGCGGCCGAAGGTGGTGAGGAAATAGTTCGAGGTATTGCCATCGGCGATCTGCACGGCGCGCGAGCCGAGTGGCAGGCCCTTGAATTTGTTAGGCGTGGAGGTGACGCGCGAGATGCAATCCAGCAAGACTTCGGCGCGGACGCGGCGGATCATGGCATGGGAGAAGTTGCGTGTGTCTGTGACGTTGCTCGGGTTGGTGCGGGTGGTGAGCTGATAGGTGCGCGAGTTGCAGATGTCGCGCACGAGTTTCCGCAGGTCGTATTTGTCGGCGACGAATTTTTTGGCGAGGGCGTCGAGCAATTCAGGATTGGACGGAGGATTGGAAACGCGCATGTCGTCCACAGGCTCGACGATGCCGACGCCGAGGAAATGTGCCCAGACGATGTTGACGACGTTGCGTGCGAACCACGGGTTTTCCTCTGAGGCGAGCCATGCGGCGAGTGCTTCGCGGCGTGACGTGTTCTTGAGATCGGGTTCCTCGCCGCCGAGGAACTTGGGTTTCATGTTTTGCTTGGTGACGGGATGTTGGGTTTCGCCGCCTTCGTCGAAAACGATGCGCTCGCGCGGGTCTTCGGCGGGTTTGCGTTTCACTTGGGCGAAGAACGAGACGAAGCCGTAGTAGTCATCCATTGTCCAGCGATCGAAGGGATGGTTGTGGCACTGGGCGCACTGGATGCGGGTGCCCATGAAAACCTGCGCGGTGTTTTCCGTGAGCTTCATGACATCCTGCTCGATTTGGAAATAGTTCGTGGCGGGGGCGGAGAAGGTGCCACCCCGCGCAGAGAGGATCTGGCGGATGATTTCGTTGACGGGGACGTTGCCTGCGATGCGCTCGCGCAGCCATTGGTGGTAGTTAAGCGCGGCTTTGTAGGAGACTTGCTGCGGCCCGTTGTTGAAGGTGCGGATGCGCAGGAGTTCCGCCCATTTCATGACCCACATCTCGGTGAACTCCTTGCGCGCGATCAACTCGTCGATGAGGGCGGCGCGTTTGTCCGGGCGGGTATCGGTTAGAAATTTCTGCCGCTCTTCGATAGTGGGTGGCAGGCCGACGACATCGAGAAAAACGCGGCGGAGAAAGTCTTCGTCGGACGCGAGATCGGAGGGGATGATGCGGAGTTTGTTGAGTTTCTCGTGGACGAGTTTGTCGATGTGGTTTGCCGCAGGGACTTGCGGGCGTGTGTAATCCGAGTCCGCAGGCACGACGATGGCCTGCGAGCCTTCGGTGAAGGTGTGGAAGCGTGCTAACAGAAATGACTCGCCACGGTTTTTCGAGATGGCGAGGCCTTCGTTCTTGGTGATGGAAACAGAGTTGTCGTTGGAGGTGGAGAAGATCGAGAGCGGTGTCACGTCGCGGTCGGTGCCATCGGAATAGAGTGCGCGCACGCTGAAGGGGATGCGGACATCGCCGCCGGTCATGACGATTTCCTGGGGCCGAACTTCGATGCCGGCGGGGCGTGCGATGTTTTCCTCATCGTACTTTGCGCCGTTGCGAATCCACTCGAGCAGGGTCTTGTGGGAGGCGCTGCCGGGCTTGATGAGTTTGCCGCCGGTGTGCGGGACTGCGCCGAGGGCTTTGGTGACGAGCAGGGATTCCTCGGGGATGGCGTCGTTGATGCGGCGGCCCGCCATCTCGGTGGTGAGGCGGAAGTGGTCGCCCTTCGGATCATAACCGAAGAGTGAGAGATGGAAGCCGTCCTGCCCGCGCGCGGAGCCGTGGCAGGAACCGGTGTTGCAGCCGGAAGCGGTTAGAACCGGCATCACATCGAGTTGAAACGAGACGGGCCGAGGTTTCTCCGCGTCTCTAACAGTGACGGAGATTTCCGTGGCGAGGCCGCGATACTCGATGCGCAGGCTGGTGGCACCGTCCTTCTTCGGAGTGAGCGTGGTGCCATCGAGCACGGCCAGCGAGGGATCTGCGAGCGTGACCTTCGCTTGGCGGGTGACGTCGTGGGTGGACTCGTCCTTCATGCGGACGATGACGATGGCGCGGTGGAAGTCGGCGGCGGATTCGAGTTTAATTTCTTTCGGAAACGCTTCGATCGAGACGATCCGCGGATCTGGCGGCGTATCCCAACGCGGGAGGGCGGTCTTGGACTTAGGCGCGAGGATTTCGCCCTCGGGCCATGGAGCGCCGGACTTGATCCAAGCGGCGATGGTTTCCGCTTCTGCGGGTGATAGGGGCTCGCCGCTTTTTTTCGGCGGCATGCGGTCCGCGTCATCGGCGGGGAGCTGGATGCGGGTGAGGATTTCTGAGCCAGCGGGGTCGCCGGGTATCAGGGAAACGCCGCCGTCGCCGCCCTTCAGCGTGCTGTCGCGGGTGGTCATGACCAGCCCGCCCTTGGATTTTTCCGGCGTGTGGCATTCGAGGCAGCGGGTTTCGAGCACCTCGCGGGCGGCCTCAAACGGAGTCACATCGCCCGCGCTCACGAGTGTGGGCAAGGCAAGTGCCATGATCCGGGAAAGACGCATCCGAAGCGATACGTGGCGCGGTTTTCCCCTGTTGCAAAAGAGTTTTCCGGCGCTCAGAACGGTGAAATCCGGGCTGCTGTGATTTTTTGAAATTTCCCCTCACTGGCGGGTTGACATCGGCCGGGAGGTCACTAGATTTCGCGCCCCGAGCCGCCCGGCGGACGGGTATTCACAATCTTCAAACGAGGCCACAGCCATGAGCAAACGCACCTATCAGCCGTCCAAGCGCACCCGCAAACAGCAATTCGGATTCCGCGCCCGCATGGCCTCCAAAGCCGGCCGCGACATTCTCCGCCGCCGTCGTCAGAAGGGCCGCAAGCGCCTCATTCCGAAGGGTGTCGAGCTTCAGTTCAGCCGTCACACGACGCAGCATAACTGATCGCCCGCGCCCGCGACGCTACGGGAGCAAACAGCATCCCCGCCATGCGACTTCCGCGGAAATGCAGCATCACCCAGCGCGCCGACTTCGCGCAGGTCAGAAAAACCGGTCAGGCGAAAGCCGGCCGGTTTGTCATTGTCAGCACCCTCGCCGATCCCTCGCTCGGCTCCTTGCGCACCGCCTTCATCACCACCAAGCGTGTCTCCAAGCGTGCCCATGATCGCAATCTCCTGCGCCGCCGCTTCCGCGCCCTTGTCCAGACCCACGCCCCCGGTTTTGTGGAAATCCGCCGCTACCTCATCACCATCGCACTCAAAGGTTCCGCCGAGGCCACCTTCGCAGAGATCGAAGCCGATTGGCTCCGCCAAATCCGCCGACTCGGACTATTTCCCCGCCCTGATGACAAGCCGTGATCGCACGATTCCTCAGCGCCGTGATTCGTTTTCTGATCCGCTATCCCTATCAGCGGTTTCTCGGGCCGATGATGAAATTCGCAGCCGGACCTGCCGCGGGTTGCCGCTTCACGCCCTCGTGCTCCGAATATTTTCTCCAAGCCGTCGAACTCCACGGTCCCATCCGCGGCTCGTGGCATGGAATTTGCCGGATTTTCCGCTGTCATCCATGGGGGGGCAGTGGTTATGACCCCGTCCCGCCGGGCAGACACGCGGACCATGGCGGCAAATCCTGCGCCTACCACCACGATTCACCCCGCTCCTAACATTTTTCCACTGCATCATGTACGATCGTAAAACTTGGGTCATCCTCGCCATCTGCGGCGCGCTGCTGGCCGTCAACATCCACTTTCAGAATCAGAACGCTCAAGCCATCGCCGAGAAACGTCGCGTTGAAGATCGGCTGAAAGCAAAACTGCCCGCACCGGACGAGATCAAGGAAGTCACCTCCGGTCTCACCATCGAGACGCCGCCGCCACCGACCGAGGAGGAAACCGTCGAGCTTTCAAACGACAAGGTAGTTTTCACCCTCACCAACATCGGCGGCGGCATCAAACACGCCGAGTTTCGGAACGAGTTCGATGTCGGCAGCAAGACCAGCCATGTGAGAGCCAATCGTTATGGCTCCGGCCCTATCGCCGCGCTGGCCGGTGCTGCTGAGTCATTGGAAAACATCCCCTACGCTTACAAGGCGGAGGAATCCGTGGCCGGGAAAAAAGCCGTCTATATCGCCAAGCTCGCATCCGGCCTCATCGCCAAGAAAACCTTCACGCTCAATCAAGGCCAGGAAACCGGCGCGCCTTATCTGTTGGATTTCGATCTCCAGCTTGAAAACTCCGCCGCCAACTCCATCAACCTCAGCCAATGGAGCATCTTCCTCGGCGAGGCCGCACCACTCTATCAGGCGGAGACACCCGATCAGACCGGCTTCTTCTGGCGTGAGAATGGCGGCATTAATTACACCAACGGCGCATCGTTCAAGGGCAGTTGGTATTCCGCCGCGAAACCAACGATCACCAGCGCACAGGATAAGATCGAGTTTGCCGGCGTGACCAACCAGTTCTTCGCCACCGTGCTGCGCCCGAAAGAACCGCTCACCACCACCATGTGGGCGAAGTCCGAGCAAGTCTCGCTACCTAACAGCAAGAGCACCGTCACCTCCGTGCGCGCCGGATTGCAACTCCCCGCCGGTGAACTCAAACCCGCCGAACTCAAATCCTTCAACTTCCGCATCTTCATCGGCCCGAAACACAACCCGCTGCTGCGCAACATGGAAAAATCCTGGGGCGAAGGCTGGGGCGACGTGATGCAATACGGCTGGTTCTGGTTTGTCTCCCGCCCGCTCAATTTCCTGCTCAACACCTATCACAGTTGGCTCAATGGCATTTCTAAAAACTGGTCTTGGGGTCTCGCCATCATCTTGCTCACTGTCACCGTGCGTTTCATCATCTGGCCGCTGCATGCCAAGTCCACGCACACCATGAAACGCATGGCCAAGCTCAAGCCGAAGATGGACGAGCTGAAGGAAAAATATCCGGACGATCCGAACAAGCTCAACACCGAGATGATGGGCCTCTATCGGAAATACGGCATCAACCCGCTCGGCGGCTGCCTACCGATGTTCATCCAGATCCCGATCTTCTTCGGCTTCTACCGCATGCTGCAATACGCCGTCGAACTGCGCGGCCAGGGTTTCCTATGGGTGGACGATCTCTCGCAGCCGGACACGCTCATGCACCTTGGCGGCGTGCCCATCAACATCCTGCCAGTGGTGATGGCGATCTCCAGTTTCCTGCAAATCAAGATGACACCCATGAGCGGCGACAAGATGCAGCAGCGCATCATCATGTTCATGCCCTTCATGTTCTTCTTCTTCTGCTATAACTTCGCATCCGCCCTCGCGCTTTACTGGACCACGCAAAACATCTTCTCCATCGGCCAGACCTGGCTGATGAGCAAAGTGCCGGAACCGGAACTTGTCCCCGTCAAAGGTGCCGGCAAAAAATCCTGGGTCCAACGCATGGCGGAAAAGCAGACCGAACTCCAAAAAACCCGTCAGCAACCTGGCAACCAACCCGGCGGCATGCGCGACGTCACCCCACCGGACAAAAAGAAGCGCCCACCCCGCACCGGGGGTTAAAGACATGAACGTAGCTGGGACTTGCAGTCCCAGTGCGTCGTGGGGACATCATGTCCCCACTCTTCAAAGCCACGAAAGGATTCCCCTACCTCGCGCTCTCGTAAGCTTGGATGATGTCCTTCTTCGATAGGCTAGTGAACGAAAGGTTCAGGCCGTCCAGGAATGAAAAATCCAGTCGCTCAAAAACCTCCCGCACCCCCGGCTTGTTCGCTTTGACAAACCAATAGCTTCCGGCAGTCAGCGTATGCGGCTCCTTCGGCACGAAATTCGATCCCACCTGTGCGATGGCGAATTCATAGTCCGCCACCAAGCGCGACAACTCCTCGCTTGTGATGCGCGACAGGTGCGCGTGCTTGAGATCAAAATCCTCATGTTCTCGGCTCCTTTGGATTTCAACCCTTTGCTGCTGCCGCCGCTCCCAAATTTGAAACACGGATTTCACTTCAAGACGCAAGCCTTCAGGACTCCTGAACTCGCTGCAATCAAACTGCTCCACCAAATGGAAATTCGGATTCACGCGGTTCATGAACGTGTCCTTCTTGAAGGATCGCGGCACGATGAACGCAATCACCCGGCTGAACTCGCAGGCACGGTTCATGAAGGCGATCGCCTGCGAACCACGCTGACCGAATGGCGGATTGCCGATTGTCAGGATGTTGTCCTCAAACAAGGGCGGCTCCCACCGGAAGAAGTCCATCTCTTCGACTCCTTCGCACAGCGGCATGATGTCGATGCCAACCCGGTTCTTTTCCGGCAGCAGCTTGAAAAAGACCCCGTCTCCGGCAGAAGGCTCGAGAACCCAATTGAAAGACGCGAGGTCGTATCTGGCACTGACCGCCGCCAAGCATTTCGCCGCCAGCTCGGCATCGGTGAAATACTGCTCAAAATCAACGGATCGCTTTGTTCTCAGCATCTTCATCGGTAGTGCCATGCACTGTCATTACGTCAATGGTTCACGCCGTAGTAAACAAGTAATTCGTTGAACTTTCGCGCCGTGATGTAGAGCGTAGTGGTTGATTTAACTCCTGCTTTTCCACCGGTTTTTCGACAACAAAGGAAACCATATCGCGACTTCACACTGGAAGGCACACGCTGTGCTGCCGGAGGTATTCACGTAGTCCAGGTAATATTCGTAATCCTCACGGATCGCGGGATTAAATCCGGTGTCATGACCGATTTTGAAAACGAAGCTACCTACGAAACTGCCGCTGTTGATTTCACCTTTCACAGAGTCGATCAGCACACACGTGAAACAGGAAATTTTGTGATACAAAGGAGTCTCTCTACATGGCTTGAGATGAGCACCGTTGGCATGAATTAGGGATGTGATGCGCAGGGCTTGTTCTATTTTCCATTGCCCATGCTTATTGCGAAGCACACGAGTTGATTTGAGTTCCCCGTCCTCGAAGTCGCGCACGGCGAGTGATGTGTTACGCCCGCCAAGATACGCTTCCAGCGCGCGCCCTCTCCAATTCCTATCCCCCGAATGTTTTGGGGATTTGCCCATTACAAGCGCCGCAGACAAGATTGGAAGCTGAACGGACACGCACTCATTCACAAGCCGGGGCCGCTCCTCAAGCGTGGGAGGCCGGTCACCTTTCAAAACGTCAGCGGGATAAATCTGCTCCCGAATCCTTGCGGTAAGTTCCTTACTCATGGTTTTGGTGTTTTCTGGTCAATGACCGCCTTCAAAACCTCCGTAGGCTGAAGTTTGACCGCACGAAAGAGACGGATGAAAACCCCGACCGTGGGTTCTTTAAACCCTCTCTCGATGTCACCGACGTAGTTCCTGTGAAGCTCTGCTAGTTCCGCAACACGCTCCTGTGTTAGCCCGAGCGCCTGACGTTTGTTTCGAATGATTACTCCTAGTGGGCTATTGGTCACTCGTGACAGTATCAAGCGCCGCAACCTACTATTGTGTGCATCAAACCAATCCACTGACACCCGCTTGGATTGCGCGCGACGTCACTCCGCCGGACAAGAAGAAGCACCCGCCCCGCACCGGGGGTTAAAAATGTGACCGTGGCGGCGGTTTGAAACCACCAAGCCCATCCATTGATCCCGAACTTACCTTCCAACTTCGGAGTTAGGGATGAAACAGCTTCCCACAAGCCGGGCATATCGACGGATTCAGCAGGCAACTCCGTCGCGCACGAAACTCCATAGTCAAAATGAGTGGGCCCGCAGGGATTTGAACCCTGGACCAAGGGATTATGAGTCCCCTGCTCTAACCGCTGAGCTACAGGCCCGGTGTGGGGGCGGGAAGTTCCTAGCTCCCCGCCATGTCCGCTGGCAAGGCGATTCGGCCATGGATGGCGGCTGGTGATGCGGCTGTTTGGTAAAACGTCTTGAAGGCTTCCTGTTTAAGTAAATTTCGCTCTGGGATTCGCAATCTGGAAAACTCCCGTTTCCATCATTAGCCTTCCACTTGGTAACATTCTGTGGCGAATTGACCGCACTTTCACAGATGTCGAACCAGAATCCTGAACAAAAATCCCGCGACCAAATCGACGCGCAACTTCGTGCCTCGGGGTGGGCAGTTCAGGATAAAAATGACTTCAACCCAAACGAAGGACAAGGCCAGGCGGTCCGCGAATACACCACGGACTCCGGCCCCGCCGACTACGTCCTGTTTGTGGATCGCAAACCCGTCGGCGTGATCGAGGCGAAAAAGGAAACACTCGGTCATAATATCACCACAGTCGAGGACCAGACCAAAGACTACTCCACCGCAAAACTTAAGTGGGTCCAGCACACCGGCGGTCCTCTGCCATTTCTTTACGAAGCTACCGGCGTCATCACCCGCTTCACTGGCCAACGCGATCCCAAGCCCCGTTCGAGAGAAGTCTTCTCCTTCCATCGTCCGGAAACCCTCCGCGAATTTCTCTCTCAGGAAAAATCCCTTCGCTCCCGGTTGCTCGATCTTCCGTCTCTCGATCCTACAAATTTGCGCGATTGCCAGATCACCGCCATCACCGAACTGGAAAAATCCTTCAAACATGCCAAGCCCCGCGCCCTCGTTCAGATGGCCACCGGTGCGGGGAAAACATTCACCGCTATCACCTCGATCTATCGCCTGCTCAAGCACGCGAAGGCCAAGCGGATTCTCTTCCTCGTAAATACCCGCAACCTCGGTGAACAGGCCGAGCAAGAATTCCTCGCCTATCAACCCTCTGACGATAACCGCAAGTTCACCGAACTCTATTCGGTCCAACGTCTCACCTCCTCCCACGTGCCTGCCGACGCTCAAGTCTGCATCAGCACCATCCAGCGGATGTATTCCATTCTTCAGGGTAGGGAACTCGATCCATCCGCAGAAGATGATGATCCAGCCGAGAGCAGTTCATTCAGGAAAAAACCACCTCCAGTCACATACAGCGGTAAACTCCCACCCGAGTTTTTCGACTTCATGGTCATCGATGAGTGCCACCAGTCCATCTACAATCTCTGGCGGCAGGTCGTTGAATACTACGATGTCTTCCATGTGGGTCTCACCGCCACGCCCGAGGCCCGCACCTATGCATTCTTCAACCAGAACGTCGTCTCCGAATACACCCACGAAGACGCCGTGGCCGATGGCGTGAACGTCCAGGGCGAAATCTACGTCATCGAAACCGAGGTCACCCAAAATGGCGGCACCGTCCTGAAAGGCCTCGTCGAGAAACGCGAAAAACTCACCCGCGCCAAACGCTGGGAACAGCAGGACGAAAACGAAGCGTATTCCAACAAAGCGCTCGACCGCGACATCGTGAATCCCTCTCAGATCCGCAAGGTCATCCAAACCTTCCGCGACAAGCTCCCGGAAATCTTCCCCGACCGCACCGGCTCCGATGGTGAATACGAAGTCCCCAAAACCCTCGTCTTCGCCAAAACAGATTCCCATGCCGATGACATCATCCAGATCATCCGCGAGGAGTTCGGCGAATCCTCCGCCTTCTGCAAAAAGGTCACCTACAAGAACGAGGAGGCACCCAAGTCCGTCCTCCAGCAGTTCCGCAACGGATACCACCCGCGCATCGCCGTCACCGTGGACATGATCGCCACTGGCACCGATGTGAAACCGCTCGAATGCCTGCTCTTCATGCGCGACGTGAAATCCCGCGGCTACTTCGAGCAGATGAAAGGTCGCGGCACCCGCACGCTCGATCACGATGGCTTGCGCAAAGCCTCGCCCGCCGCCAAGACCCACTACGTCATCGTCGATGCCATCGGCGTCACCAAGTCGCTCAAGACCGCCAGCCGCCCGCCCATCACCAAGCCCTCCG
>JANMLQ010000235.1:0-5161 GCA_031372635.1 Akkermansiaceae bacterium
GAGGCGCTCGACCGCGCGGTGGACCGCTGCTACCGCAAGGAACCCTTCGCCACCGACCGCCAGCGCGTCGAATACCTCTTCGCCCTCTACGAACAACTCACCGCCCCGCTCGCGGTGGAGAAGAAGGTTAGAAAGATCCGGACCAAAAATCCGCCTTCCCAACCCGATCAAAATCAAGTGAGCCACGACTAAATCCTTGAAGTGTTCGCATGAACGGTTACGGTGACCCCCATGAATGAAAAAAACTCCAAAAAGTTCGGCGGCCAGTGGTCGGATGAAAAGTTGGACGCCCTGCGGGATTACCTGACCTCGTATGCACAGGCATTGAGCAAGGCATCATTCGAGCGAATTTACATCGATGCGTTTGCGGGTGCGGGAACAGTCGAGGCCGCACCAAGCGAATCCCCTGAATCTTGGTTTGATGAGGAACTCGCGGCTGAGGATGAGGGCTATCGCCACGGCTCGCCCTTAATCGCTCTTGGCATTGAACCATCCTTCCACCGTTTCATTTTCATAGAACGCGACACCGCTTCGATTGCCAGCTTGCGGCAGCAAGTTGCCGAGGCTTTCCCTGAAAAACTCGATAATGCATCATTCCTTCAAGTAGAAGCCAATGAGGCACTCCAATCGATCACGCGCAAAGGCAATTGGAAATCACAGCGGGCAGTGGCGTTTCTCGATCCATTCGCTCTGCATGTGAAGTGGGAAACGATCGAAGCGATTGCCAGAACGCAAGCCATCGACATGTGGCTCCTGTTTCCTGCCATGGCCGTGAACCGGATGTTACCGAGGAACGGAGTCGTTCCAAAGCAGTGGGCGGATAAACTCAGCGAAACATTCGGCAGCAAAGAATGGGAAAGCTGCTTTTACGAGCGGCAGTCCGACATGTTTGGCGAGGAAACGATTTCGAAGCAGCCGAAAATCTTCGATAAACTCAGTGAGTTTATCACGATGCGGCTCAATACGGTTTTCGCAGAAGCCAATAAAAAGCCGCTCATTCTAAGAAACTCCACCGGTGCGCCCCTGTTTCTGCTTTGCTTCGCATGCGGGAATCCCAAGGGAGCGCCCATTGCTCTGAGAATCGCCAACCACATCATCAACCGAAAAAATCATGGCCACTAGTTCCATCGAATGGACCGAGCTCACCTGGAACCCGACCACGGGTTGCGACAAGATTTCCGCAGGCTGCAAATTCTGCTATGCGGAGGTGATGTCGCGGCGCTTGCAGGCGATGGGTGTCGATAAATACAAGAACGGCTTCAAGATCCGCGAACACGAGGCGGCGCTGGCGATTCCCTACACTTGGAAGAAGCCCGCAATGGTATTCGTGAACTCGATGAGTGATCTGTTCCACAAGGATGTTTCGCTGCGGTTCATCCGCCGAGTGTTTGATGTGATGAATGACAATCCGCACTTGATCTTCCAAGTGCTCACCAAGCGTTCGGAGCGGCTTGCTGAATTGAGAGCCAAGCTGACGTGGGGTCAAAACATCTGGATGGGCGTGAGTGTGGAGGACGAGCGGGTCAAACACCGCATTGATGATCTCAGGAAAGTTCCCGCTGCGGTTCGTTTCTTATCCTGTGAGCCATTGATTGGCCCCTTGAACCGGATGAATCTGCGGGGGATCGATTGGGTGATTGTCGGCGGGGAAAGCGGCGCGAATCCCCGTCCGATGAAAACCGAGTGGGCCACATCCATCCGCGACCAGTGCGAAAAACACGACGTGGCGTTTTTCTTCAAGCAGTGGGGCGGTCGGAATAAGAAAGCGGCCGGGCGTGAGCTTGAAGGTGAAATTCACGACATGTTTCCGCTTCCTAAGAAGCGTCGTTCAATGAGCGCCGTATGACCGACCGCCAGCGCGTCGAATACCTCTTCACCCTCTACGAACAACTCACCGCCCCGCTGGCTGTGGAGAAAATCATCAAGAAACCCCGAGCCAAATGAGCTTCCGTATTTCCAACCATGTGCGGGAAGAACTGGTCCGGCGCGGCATCGCCCTTGAGGAAGTGGAGGCGGTGCTGGAAGCGCCTGGGCAAATTGTGGAGGAACACGGGGGCATTGTGTGCTACCAATCCCGCGTGACCCATTCCGGGAAGCCGTATCTTCTCCGGGTAATGGTGAACGAAGCAGCGGATCCCAAGGTGGTCGTGACGATTTACAAAACGAGCAAACTCAGAAAATACTGGCAGCCATGAAAGTAACCTACGATTCCGAAGTGGATGTACTCCGCGTGCTTTTCAGCAACGCGCAAATCGAAGAGAGCGATGAAGACAAGCCCGGAGTGATTCTGGATTACGATGCGGCTGGCAATGTGGTGGGTCTGGAAATCCTCAATGCCAGCAAACGCGTGGACAATCCCCATGAGGTGGACTATGCGGTGACGGCCTGATCTTCATGCCCGGAAACATCGGCCCGCAGAGGCATTGATGCGCAGGGCCGTCGTATCTAAAAAGAAATTTGAACCGCAAAGAACGCAGAGAACACAAAGACACGAATCCCTTTTGCGATCTTTGCGGCTTTGCGGTTAATCCAGTGCTTCTTGATGCGTCTTCCCTGCATTGATGCAGCCCTTGCGGTTTGCCGGGGGCGGCTTTAGAAGAGCGGCGTGGAAGCGATTCGCTATTTCAACCGTCATTCAGGGGCCATGGAAACCGAGCAGGTCTATGGCGAGGGATTCCTGCGCTGGACTTATGGCCATCCGGCGGGCGCTCTTGCCTTGTGGGCACTCGTGAAACGCCCCTTTTTCTCCAAGTGGTATGGTCGCCGGATGAGCACCACCGCATCAGCGGCGCGGGTGCTGCCGTTCATCGAACGCTACGGTCTTGATGCCGCAGATTTCGCCGACGCACCGGAGTCTTACCGCAGTTTCAACGAGTTCTTCTATCGCAAGCTCAAGCCGGAAGCGCGGCCCGTGGACGCGGATGAAAACAGCGCCGTCTTCCCGGCGGATGGTCGCCATCTCGGATTCCAGCGCGCATCGGAAATCGAGGGCGTGTTTGTCAAAGGCCAGAAGTTCGACCTCGCCACGCTGTTAGGTGATACGGCCCTTGCAGCCCGCTATGCAGACGGCACGCTGGTGCTCTCGCGGCTTTGCCCTGTGGATTACCATCGCTTCCATTTCCCTCTGGCGGGAGTGCCAAGCGAAACGCGCCTGATAGACGGCCCCTTGTTTTCCGTTTCCCCGATCGCGCTGCGCAAACATCTCTCCTACCTGTGGACGAACAAACGCACGATCACGAAACTGGAAACCCGCAATGCAGGCACCGTGCTGCTGCTAGAAATCGGCGCGACCTGCGTCGGCACCATCGGTCAGACGTTCACGCCGGGTGAGCAAATCGAAAAGGGCGCGGAGAAGGGTTACTTCGCATTCGGCGGATCATCCACGCTCACGATCTTCGAGCCGCGAGCCGTGAAACTTGAAGCGGATCTGGCGGAACATTCTTCGCGCTGCACAGAACTCTATGCCAAAGTCGGCAGCCGCATGGCCAGCCTCACCTGACGTTTTCTAACAACTCATACCAGAATGCTCAACTACCTCAAGACGCTCGATCAACACGCGCGCGATACACTCAAGCCCGCATTGCAAGGCCAGCTTTCCCCTGCGGAGCGCATCTCTCTCTACAAGCAGTTTCTCAAACTCGAAGAGCAGCGCATCCTCCAGCACCACCGCTCCGGCGCGGGCGGACTCGAGATCGCAAGCTATCGCTCGGCGCTCATCGACGTCCTACTCGCCTCAATCCTCGAAGCCTCGATCCTCGCCCGCAAAGAAGGCGTTTCGCTGCCCATCGCGCTCGTCGCCACCGGCGGTTATGGCCGCGCATTGCTCAATCCACGCTCGGACATCGACATCCTCTTCCTCCTGCCACGCGCATCCAACAAGCTGCCACAGCCGCTTCAGGAACTCGTGCAGGAAGTGCTCTATCTACTCTGGGACATGGGCTTCAAAGTGGGCCATGCATGCCGCTCTATCGTCGAGTGCATCGAACAAGCGAAGATCGATCAGGAAAACAAAACCTCGCTGATGGACGCGCGCCTCATCACCGGCGATGAGCCGCTTTTCAAACAATTCCAGACGCGCTTCGCGAAAGAATGCATCAACAAAGGACAGGCCGCATTCTTCGATCTGCGCCGCAAGGATCTGCGCACGCGCCATGAGAAATACTCGCACACCGTCTTCCTGCAGGAGCCAAACGTAAAAGAAAGCTGCGGCGGCATGCGAGACTACCACAGCATCCAGTGGGTCGCGCGTGCGAAGACCGGTAGCTCAAAACTCGAAGACCTCGTGGAAGCCAAGCTACTGACCGCATCCGCCCACAAGGAAATCGAAGAGGCTTACGACTTCCTCCACCGCGTTCGCAATGAGCTGCACTACCATGCGAACAAGGCGACCGATCAGCTCACGCTTCTTCTTCAAGGTGTGGTCGCCACCGCCTTCAACTATCCGCAAAAGAACATTCTGCGCAGCACCGAGGCCTTCATGCGGGACTACTACCGCCACACCCGCCATCTCTATCAGCATGCGACTTCGCTGATGGAAGCGTTTCAAATCGAGCAGGACCAACGCGCGGAATCCGGCATCCGCTCGTTCCTCACCTTCCGCAGAAAAACGCGCGAGGAGTTCGATGGCTTCATCGCGCGTGACGGGCGCTTGTTTCCTGCGAATCAGGATATTTTCAAAGAAGACCAGAGCCGCTTGATGCGCCTGTTCCAACACTGCCAGGTGCGCAATTTGAAACTCAGCCCACAGATCCGCCGCCTCATCGCCAATCACTGGGAGGACATCGACAAAGCGTTCCGCTACTCGAAAACCAATCGCCAGATTTTCCAGTCCATCCTCGAGCGCAAGGGCGAGGCCGCACGCATCCTGCGACTCATGCACCGCATCGGATTCCTCGGTCGCTATCTTCCGGAGTTCGGCGCGCTCGACTGCCTCGTGCAACATGAGTTCTTCCACCGCTACACTGCGGACGAGCACACGCTGCGCTGCATCGACCAACTCGATCAGTTAGTTTCCGAAGACAATCCGCGCCGCAGCATCTATCGCCGCTTGTTACACGAAATCCAAGATCCCTACGCGCTCTATCTCGCCCTGATACTCCACGATACAGGCCGCGCCGAAAACGTGCGCGAGCACACCGATGGCTCGGCAATGCTGGCCGCA
>JANMLQ010000279.1:0-9589 GCA_031372635.1 Akkermansiaceae bacterium
TCACGGGAAAGGCACGGAGAAACGATTCCTGCGCACGTTTCCCGGACATGGATTCGGACCATGGATCGACACGCTGCTGCTCGCACGCGCCGCTTGGCCGGAGCTACCGGATCACTCGCTGGGCGCGCTGTGTGAAAGCCATGGACTGAAAGAGCGGATCACCACGCTCGTTCCCGGAAAATCCTGGCACGATGCCTTGTTCGATGCCGTGGGCTCGCTCGTTCTGCTAGAGCACATGATCGAAACGCTCTCACTCGCCGATCATCCGATGGAATCCTTCCTGCACCCGGACACATCCACATGGCACAAGACGAGACGTTCATGAAAAACCACCCCTTCACTTCACTCGTTCCGGGATTTCTGCTAGGCGGTGCGATCGTCATGCTGGTGATGCGCTGGAACAACGCTCCGAAGAGCATCATCCATCCGCCCCGGCATTCCGATGCAGAGCTGGTCCGTTCGCTGCTCGGCGAGAACTTGTCCGATCGCAGCTTCGATTTCGCCACCATCGCTCAGGCATGTTCCGGTAAACGTGTGCTGCCGCTCACAGACCATCCAGCGCATCTCAGGGTGACCAAGGCCATCGGCCACGCGCTGAAGGAAAGCATCGCCGCACTGAACAAGCCGGACTCGCCCGTTAGAAAACTACGCCGCATCAACGAAGCTTCCGTTCACTTCGAGGACGCCATACTCGCAAGCCTCAATACCACGCCCGGGCTGCGCTGCGAAGTTCCGCTCACGCGCGCTGGCGAGCACCAACGCTCCGGCTACCCGGACTTGCGCATCACCGAGATCGAATCCGGCATGGTTTTCTATCTGGACCCGAAACTCGTCGAACAAGGATCACAGGCCAGCACCTTCCGCACGTTTTACTTCGAGCCGAAAAACGAAACGCTCAAGATCACCGACGACGCCGTCCACCTACTCGTCGGCATCGAGCACGACGGGCGCGACGGCCAATGGACATTCACCGGCTGGCGGCTGGTGGACCTTTCCGCGCTGCGTGTCCGGCTCAAGGCGGAGTTCCAAGCATCCAACGCCGATCTCTATCAGAAAAGCGCTTTGTCCCTGCCGGAAGGCAGCGAGTAGCACTAAAATTGGAGTTCGCGCTTCAGCGAGTCTTCACGATGGGCAAGCTGAAGCTGAACTCCTCAGCCGAAGAGCGAAGTAACAGGCGTGCCCTTGTCGGCGATTTGGAACGGGCGCTGCGAGGGCGAAAGGATAACCTCCTTGTAATTGAGGCCGAGTGCGTGGGCGATGGTGGCGTTGAAATCCTGCACGGTGACGAGACCTTCCTTCACCTTGCCGCCGCTGGAATCTGTTAGTCCGTGTTTCATGCCGCCCTTCACGCCGCCGCCGGCGAGCAGGCAGGTGAATGCGGACGGATGGTGATCGCGGCCGCTGTTGTGCTCGGCCTTGATCTCCGGCGTGCGGCCGAACTCAGTGGCGACGACAACCAGCGTGTCCTTGAGCTTTCCGCATTTCTCCAAATCCGTTAGAAGAGCGGCGTAGGCTTGGTCGAACTCCTGGCAACGGCCCTCGACACCGGTGAAATTATCGTAGTGCGTGTCCCAGCCGCCGAGCTGGACCTCGACGAAGCGCACATCGTGCTGCACTAGGCGGCGCGCGAGCATGCAGCCCTGCGCGAAACGCCCGGAGCCATAGAGATTGCGGGTGGCTTCCGATTCCTCACGCAGGTCGAAGGCTTTCAGATCCTTCGAGTTCATCAGGGAAACAGCTTCCCGATAGAGATCTTCGTAGGCTTTCACGTCGGCATTCGGATAGCGCTCATGGAAGCGGCGGTTCAGCTTGTCCGCGAGCGTGAGGCGGCGATCAAAGTCTTCCTGCGAGACGGGATCGACACGTTTGGAATCCTTGAGGCCTTCATCGGGACTGCCGATGGGCGCGGCTGCAAATTTCGCACCGAGGAAACCTCCGCCCGTTAGATCCTGTGAGCTGTCGATGGCGACGAAACCCGGCAGATCGGGATGCAGGCGACCACCGAGACGCAGCACCCACGAGCCGAGCGAAGGATGCTTGATCGTGCCGCGCAGGCTGTAGCTGGTGTGCATGATGTAGGAGCCTTGCTCGTGCGCGCCCTGGGTGGAGTTCATCGAATTGATGACGCAGACCTTGTCCATCACGGCGGCAGTATGCTTCAGATAGTGGCCTACCATCACGCCGTCCGCCTTGGTGGCGATGGTTTCGGTTTTTCCCATCACATCCTTCTTCTTCGGCTTGGGATCGAAGGTGTCGAGATGGCTCATGCCGCCAGACATGAAGAGGTAGATGACGTACTTCGCACTGCCCTTGGCGGCGGGTGCGGCCCCAGCGATGGTGGGGCCGAACATCGGCAGCAAGTGAACACCTAACAGAGTGCGCGCGGCATTCGACATGAAGCTGCGGCGAGTCAGTTCGTCGGATTTGAGGAAGGGGTTCGCGGACATGGGTTTATTGCAGGAAAAGAAACTCGGAGGACATGACGAGTGAGGAAACGATGTTGCGGCAGCCCGCGTCGCCACGGGTTTTGAGTTCATCGAGCATCCACTTCATTTCCTCTTCGGATGGCGGGCGGCTGAGGATGGAAATGTAGAGGCGGCGGACTTTTTGCTCATCCGATCCGGCATCCTTGAGGCACTTGTAAAGGTGCGCGTCGTCGCGGTTGACGAGCCTGCCCTGCACGAAGCCGTTCATCAGCGAGAGCACTTGGCCGACGTTCGGCTCGCGGCTGGAGGCGTCCACCACATCGCGGTCCGAGGCTCCGAAAAGATAGAGCAGGTGATCGCGCGGCGCGGGCGATGGCAACTCGGAGGCGCGGACCAACGAAGCGCCATTGTAGGAATGTTTCTCCTTCATCATCATCGACGGAGCATCGCTAGAAGAACTGCCTTGTTGGATGTCCGTCACAAGCTTCGCGAAATATTTTCGGAACTCCGGCTCGGTCTTGATGGCGAGCACTTCTTTGGATAGCTGCGGCATGTTTTTCACGCCCACGAGCACGGGGCGGCCATTCAGATAGATGCGATCATCCAGCGAGCGCGAGGGTTGTTTTTCCGGATCACCAGCGGCAAGTGTGATGAGCGAGTCCCAGATCTGTTCAGAGGAAAGCCTCTCGATTTTGCGGCCATGGAAATCATCGCCGCCCTCGACGACTGAAGCGTTCGGATTGGTGGCGAACTGGAAGGTGCGAGTGAGAAGCAGCACATGCTGAAAGGCGCGGAGATCGTATTTCAAATCCACCATCAGCCGAGTGAGTAAATCGGTGAGCTGTGGATGAGCGGTCTTGCTGGAGGCGATGTATTCGTCCACCGGCTCATAGAGGCCCTTACCCATGACGCGCTTCCACATGCGGTTGGCGATGACGGAGGAAAACTGCGGTCCGGTGCGATCCACGATCCAGCCGGAGAGTTTCGCGCGGCCATCGTTGTCATTCTGTTTGTCGGACATGCGGACGGTTTTCCCGAATGGAGTGCGCCCCGCCACGACTTCGCCCGGATCGGCATCGCGGTATTGATAGTCGGAGGGCAGATCGATACGGCCCGCGCCGCCATCGGCCATCGACATGCCATAGATGCGATCCCACAAAATCTGGGCGATGCGGTATTCCTCGGTGCTTTCACGGCGGTCTTCCCTGAGTTCACTCCAGAGCGGGGCCATTACTTCTTCGCGCACCGGTTGTTGGCCGTGGGTGAAAGCAGCGAGCTGATAGAAATCGTGACGCTCGGTGGTGCCGAAGGGATCGTCATGACACTGCGCACACTCCATGCGGGTGCCGAGGAAAACGCGCATCGTGTTAGAGAGATTGTCCAGCGGCATGCCACGGTCGCGTGTGTAGTATCCGACGGCGGCGGTTTCCGAATCCCAGCCATCGCCGGAAGCGGAGACGAGCCTGCGGGTGAAATCGTCCCATGGCATGTTGTTGTCCATGGCGGTGCGAATCCAGTGGCGGTAGGGTTCGTTGGTGGCAGAGGTGCCGGTGCGGCCATCGGTGACGCGCAACAAATCGAAGGCCCAGTTTGACATGTGACTGGAGAAGCCGCGCGATTTCAGCAGGTAGTCGATCAGGTTTTCGCGCTTTCCGGAATCCTCGATCTCGATGAACGCGAGTGCCTCCTCGGAGGTGGGGATGCGGCCGATGGAAACCAAGAAAGCGCGACGCAGAAACGTAGCGTCATCCGTGACTTGCGGCACGGGCAGCTTGCGGTTGCGGTAGAACGCGGCCACCTGCTGATCGATCTGGAGCGCGGCCTGTCTGAGACGCGCGGTTTCCTGCGGCGCGGCATGAAGCAGCGGGGAAACGAGCACCAGCAAGAGCGCGGATAACGGAATGGGGTTTTTCATGGGATTCACAACTACGAAGAATCTAAACGGACTCGGCGGTTGAGTCAATTTGACCTTTGCCGGGAAGCTCGGAGTAGGCCGGGTTCATTACTTTGGGCTTAGTCCGCGTCTTTGGTTCTCCTGCCAGCGCCCGCCGCATCCATGCAGATCTGTAGCGTGTGTGAAACCAACGGCAGCCCGGCAAACCAACCCACTACAGCCCAGCAGAAGTTTAGATGTTGCAACGCCATCGCCATGGCAGCCACTCCGCATTCACGCCGGCCTGAAGCAGGATGAATCCATGTGACCCGATGAAGAGCATCACCCGGCCACTCCCGCGCATCGCGAATCACGAGTTGGCGGGGATTTCTGCGGAGAAACCAACGGGCCACCTCCGAGCACATGCCGCACCCACCATCCAGCCACAGTTCGCAAGGCTCGCCGATTTGCGGATGCCATCGCGGAACCCATGGCCGCACCCGCTGATGATAACTCGACCACGCGGGACCGAACCTTTCCTCCATGTCACGGTTCTCCGACCATCTGGCAATTCCTTCCGAATACACCACTCCCAAGGCAGCCAGAACCGCAGGCCATGGACTCATGAGAAACAAGGACTCCAGCAACAGCAATGAAGTCATCGAGAGCTGCATCGGATTGCGGACATGAGCATAGGCACCGTGAGTGACTAGCCGCAGCGGAGGATCGAGCGGAACCGGAGTGCCTCCGCCTGTTAGAGCAAGATCCCTCACGGCCGCCAACCCGGGCACGGAAAACACAGCGCCTGCGAATGAGAACAGGACGCGCGCGTGAGGTGAGAGCGATGCCCATCGTTCCATGACACCGGAGTATCCGCCGCATTCCACCAGCAGCGGCAGCCCGAGGAAAATTCCGCCGAATGATGGAACCAGCATCACGCAGCGGAGGCCGATGCGTTCACCCGACGCCGTCCATCGCGCGATGAACAGCGAAGGCAGTAGCAGAAGCATCGCCACCATCAACTCGCCCCACCACCAGTGGTCATGCAATACGAGCACCGGTTCCATTTCCGGCATCACGCGCAGATCCAGCGCGACCATCAATACTGCCACCAGCCAGAGGCGACCACCAAGTGCATGCGCCAGCAGCGGAGCGCAAATCCCCCAGGCAATGATCCAGCCGAAATACAATGCCAATGGCATGCCCGCCAGCGTGGCGGAACTTGTCTGGTAGGT
This sequence comes from Akkermansiaceae bacterium, assembly GCA_031372635.1. GTDB lineage: Bacteria > Verrucomicrobiota > Verrucomicrobiia > Verrucomicrobiales > Akkermansiaceae > Luteolibacter. The sequence goes on from JANMLQ010000279.1 coordinate 5,535, forward strand.
CCAAAGCCCAGCCAACCTAGCAAACGAATCCACCCATGGCAGCAGCGCCGCATTCCATGCCAGCGCGAACAGAATGCCCGTCGCGAGACGCTTGCAGGGACGCATGCGGAAAGCGAGCAACCCGGCTCCAACAAGCGGGCCGTAGAGGCATGCCAGTTGGATCATTCCTTCGCGCGTCACGGTGATTTGTAGGTTTGCTCAAGAAAATACTCGCCAGCCTTCATCACACCGTAGCGTTCGATCGGCTTGAAATACCACGCCGGATCTAACAATCTCTTGTAGCGCATGGTGAGCGTCACCCGGCTGCCAGCCGGAGCTGGTTCGATGAGCCACTCCGCCTCTTGCCAGTCCAGCCAGTGCGCGATGTGACTGGTATCGGAAGTCCGCGCTACCCGGATGCGCGACGGCCCGCTCTCCACTACCTCGGCTGATAGATCACCGGGTTTCCCCTCCCCTCCGGCAAAGTGAATGCGCCAGGCATCACCGGTCTCCAAACCGCCGCCCTCGATCCGCTGCGGCGCGGGAAATCCCAGTTTCAAAAAACCCGGCAGTTCCGTTAGAGCAAAATCCGGGCCACGCGCAAGCATTGCCCGCGCCGCCTCCGGAGCCATGCCGACATCGCGGCTGACCGTGACTTCCTCGTTCCTTGGAAACGAAAGCACTCCCGTGATGCCCTCCAGACTCATCACAATCAGCACCGGCAAAACCACGACCTGCAGCCGCCTCGCAGTTTCCTTCTTCCGCCTCGCCCGATCCACCAGCAGCCCGACGATCAATCCCACTCCGTAAAACAACGGAGCCGCCATCAGAATGCAGATGAACCCTTCGATGAAGAGAATGCCCAGCAATAGTAGAAACAACGTGATCCCCTTGAAGATAGTTCCCGTCGCACTCGCGGCACTCGGCATGTGGGCGATCAGCATGGCCATCGCCGTCGGCAGTCCGATGAACATCAGCGCACTCTGCTCTTTCTGCCCCAGCACCAGCACCCGGTAGAGCACCGAAGCAATGCCCGCCGCAAGACACAGCCACACATAAGGACTGATTTGTCGCGGCGGAGGTGGTGTTTCGCTGGAAACCGGACTGGCAAATGGTTCATCGGACATGCATCGAATTCTCAGTATTTTCTGAAACCCACAACAGGAAATCCAAGTCACATTGAACCCGGACTCCGAAGCTGGGTGGCAATTAGGGCATTTTCAACCACTGAAACACTGAGCACCACTGAAGAAACTGATTTTTCTTTGGCGAATGGCCAACGCACTTTTCCGGGCTTCATCAATCGTCAGTGATCTCAGTGATTCACAGTGCTTCAGTGGTTTTACGGCAGGTATTCTTGAATCAACTTCGGATTTCGGGTTCAACCAACCCATGATGAGGCGCAGGCGGCTGCGGGCAGAATGCCCGAGCCACGATTCTGACTGCATGATTCAAACTCAGAGCTTCAGGAAATTTTCCAGCAGCCTCTTGCCATCCTGCGTGAGGATCGACTCGGGATGGAACTGCACGCCGTGAACCGGGTATTCCTTGTGCATCAGCCCCATGATTTCGCCTTCCTCGGTCCAAGCCGTGATTTCGAGACAGTCCGGCAGCGTTTCTCGTTTTACGATCAACGAATGGTAACGCGTGGCTTCAAACGGACTCGCCATATCCGCAAACACGCTCTTCCCCGAATGAAGAATCGGCGAAGTCTTGCCATGCATCAGACGGTCCGCCCGCACCACATCACCGCCATAGACCTGACCGATTGACTGATGCCCGAGACAAACTCCGAGAATCGGCGTCGTCGCACCCATTTCCTTAATCAGCTCGCAGGAAATACCCGCTTCATTCGGCGTGCATGGACCTGGGGAAATGCAGATGCGCTCCGGCTTGAGTGCCTTCACTTCGTCCACGGTGATCACGTCGTTGCGGAAGATTTTCATCTCCGCCCCCAACTCGCCGAAGTACTGGACGAGGTTGTAGGTGAAGCTGTCGTAGTTATCGAGGATGAGAAGCATGGGAATTGGAGTGAAGAATTTTGAACCACAGATGGACGCAGATTCAGAGGATTAATGAGGTTTCAATTTGGTTTCCGCGCCTTCGGTTTGTTACGCATACAAGAAAAGAGGAACAAGGCTAGCGACCATGGAGCCAGTGGCTTAAGCCAAACCCTGAAATCACCAGATCCGCTCGTCACTGCTTCAATCAAAGCAATCAAAGCACTCAAACCACTCACCCCAAGCAGACAAAATCCGATCTTCAGAGCCAAGCCTCCCGTTGTTTGAATTGGTACGTTGGTATCCGTGTCCATCTGCGTTCATCCGTGGTTCTCTTCAACCCTCCAAGGTCCGCGCTAGCGCGATGGCGCGCAGCATGCCTTTGGCCTTGTTGACGGTCTCGATGTATTCGTAGGTGGGATCGGAATCGGCGACGACTCCGGCTCCGGCTTGCACGTATGCTTTGCCGTCTTTCAGTAAACAAGTGCGCAGCGTGATGCAGGAATCGTGTGAGCCATCAAAGCCGAAATACCCGACGGCTCCGGCGTAGGCGCAGCGTTTGTTTTTTTCCAGCGAGTTGATGATCTGCATGGCGCGGATTTTTGGCGCACCGCTAACAGTTCCGGCGGGAAACGTGGCACGCAACACATCGTAAGCACTGTGCGCGGGATCCAGCTCGCCGCTGACGTTGGAAACGATGTGCATGACGTGGCTGTATCGCTCCACGATCATGAAGTCGTCCACTTTCACCGCGCCGTGCTTTGCGATGCGTCCCACGTCATTACGGGCGAGGTCCACGAGCATGAGGTGTTCGGCACGTTCCTTGGGATCGGCTAACAGATCGGCGGCAAGCGCGTCATCCTCTTCCGGAGTAGCTCCCCTCCAGCGGGTGCCCGCGATGGGGCGGATGTCGATGCGGCCATCAATGGAACGCACATGCACTTCCGGCGAACTGCCGACGAGCGAGAAGCCTTCTAGTTCGAGAATGAACATGTAGGGCGAAGGATTGACGAGGCGCAGCGCCCGATAGAGATCCACTGCCGGGAGATTGAAGTCCGTTTCAAAACGCTGGCTGGGCACGAACTGGAAGATGTCACCGGCCTTGATGAATTCCTTACCGGCACGGACCATCTGCTCGAATTCTTCCTGAGTCGTATTGCTGCGGGCATCCACGGGATCGACTTTCACCAGTCCGTTGAGAGCCGGGACATGCAGAGGGCGGTTGAGGATTTCCACCATGGCTGCGATTTTCCCGCGAGCCTCGGCATAGGCGTCCTCGGGCGTGGGAAACTCGTCGATGAAGGCGTTCGCGACGACTTGGAGACGGCGCAGGCGGTGATCGAAAACCAGCAGCGTATCCGCCAGCATGAAGATGGCGTCCGGTATCCCTAACACATCCGGCGGTGGCGGGCCGAGCGTGGTTTCAAACTGCCGCACGGCATCATAGGAAAGGTAGCCAACCATGCCGCCGGAAAACAACGGCAACGCACCGTGAGTGACGGACTTGTAGGCAGCCATCTCACGTTCGAGCGCGGCAAGCACATCATCGTCGGCGGTGTAGGAGCGGGTTTTCGTGCCCTCGCGGACGGTGATTTCTCTGCCCCGGGCTTCAAACACCGCCCGCGGCTGGCTGCCGACGATCGACCAGCGCCCGCCTTTTTCCGTGCTCTCCGCGCTTTCTAGCAGGAATGAATGGCGGCTGTCCCGGAGCTTCAGATAGGCGGATAGCGGAGTCTCGAAGTCTGCCGCGAGCTGGGTATAGACGGGCACAACATTACCCCGCTCCGCCAGCCCGGCGAAAGCTTCCAACGATGGTTCGACCGGAATAGAAATCACAACGCCGCGAAGCATGGCCGGGAAACTCAGCAGGGCAAGTCTGGATGAATCCTGTGGGACGACGTAATCTATGCCGGGAAAGCAGTGATGAAACTTCGAGGATGACTGGTTGACGAGACGTCAACCCTCCTTACTCCACCACCCGAGCGCGGTAGAAGCGCCGTGTGTCCCCCGCCCCGCCGGTGTGGGTGATGGTGGTGGATGTGGCGATGGCGGGGACCGTTCCACCGACATCTGACC
>JANMLQ010000298.1:0-20070 GCA_031372635.1 Akkermansiaceae bacterium
ACAGATCACAGCCACTGGCGCTGTGACAGCAGGGGCGATCATTACAAGCGGCGGCACGGCAACGGGCACAGCCACAGGCCGCAATGCCGGGACGGTGAACATATCAGTCCATTGCTTGGCTTTGGGCTTGGCGGATGCAATCCGCCGCCACGTTGCGCTACGCGATCACTTCCACTGGCGCATCTGGCAGGGCGTTGAGGAAGGCTTTGCCGTAGCGTTTGGTGAGGATGCGGTTGTCGAGGATGCAGACGAGGCCGCGGTCGCGCTCGGTGCGGATGAGGCGGCCGACGCCTTGGCGCATTTTTAGGATGGCCTCGGGCACGGAGTAATCCATGAAGGGATTGCCGCCGGCAGCTTCGATGGCTTCGAGCCGCGAGGCGGTGAGAGGATGGTCCGGCACGGCGAAGGGCAGGCGGGTGACAATCACGTTTGAAAGCGCCTCGCCGGGCACGTCCACGCCGGTCCAGAAGCTATCGGTTCCGAAAAGCACGCTGTGGACGTCGTTTCGGAACTCCTCGATCATCTTGTGGCGCGGCATGCCCTCGCCCTGCATGAGGACGCGCCAGCCTTGTTTCTTGAAGAACTTCTCCAAACGCTGCGCCGCATCGCGCATGGTCTTGTAGCTGGTGAAGAGCACGAAGGCGCGGCCCTCGCTCTCTAACACCGAGAGGCGGATGCCTTCCGCGAGCATCTCGTCATACTTCGGCGTGCCGGGATCGGGCACGGACTTGTAGATGCGCACGCGCATTTGTTTCTGATAGTCGAAGGGGCTGCCGATGCACAGGGCGCGCGCTTTTTCCGCACCCACGCGGCCACGGAAGTAGCCTAGCTTCGGATCGCCGACGCCGAGTGTGGCGCTTGTGAGGACGAGGCCGCTGCCCGTTCCGAAAAGCAACGGGCGCAGGCGGTCCGCCACGTTCACCGGTGCGGCGTGAAGACTGTACTGCGTCTCATCACGACCGCCGCGCTCCACCCAATAGACGCTGTCGTTCGCAGCTTGATCGAGAAACTCAGCGACCGCGCCGTGGGTCTCACGCAGTTTGCGGGAGGCGTCTAACAGCTCGGATTTCGTGCTCTCGCCATCGACATCGGCGGCGAGCGCGTCGATTTCCTGCCACAGTCTGCGCAGCGGTTCGGCGATGCTGTTAGGAACGAGTTCCGGCTGGCGCACGCGGCATTCTTTCGAGTAGTTGCCGAAGTTCGACACATCACCGACTTGGCCGAAGAAGCGGTCCGCCGCATCGAGCGCGTCCTCCACGGCGACCATCGCGGAGGCCTTGCGGAAATGCTTGAGGATGCCCTTCTTCGTGCGCGGATGATAGAGCCGCTGGAGGTCGAAACGCAGGCCGGATTGCGAAACCCGCAAGCCCAACTGCACGGCGGCGACTTGCTCGATGGTGTGCGCTTCATCAAGCACTGCGAAGTCGTTCGGGAAGAGGAAACCTTTCGTTTTGCGGAGTTCGCCATCGGTATCTTCCAGCTCGGTGTTGAGCAGCGCGAAGAACAGCGTGTGGTTCACCACGATGAGTTTCGCATCGGCGGCTGCCTTGCGTGCTTCCTGGAAAAAACAATTGCCGCGCGGGCCGCAGTTTCTCGCCGTGCAGATGTGCGCCTCGCTGCAAACTTGAAGCCAGACCTTCATCTGCGGCTGGAAATCCAAGTCGCTGAGTGTGCCGTCGCGCGTGCCCTCAGACCAACGCCGGATCGCCTCCAACTCCTCGTTTTCCGAGCCGGTGAAGAGATCGCCGGATTGGTCGAGCGCACGCCGCAGCCGTTGTGGGCAAAGGTAGTTCTGGCGGCCTTTGAGCAGCACCGTCGGCAGTTCGTCGCCGACGAGTTTTCTAACAATCGGGATGTCTTTGCGGACGAGTTGTTCCTGGAGATTGATCGTGTGAGTGGAGATCACGCCCTTGCGCCCAGTCGCCAGCGCGAAACGAGCCGCCGGCAGTAGGTAGGCGAGGGATTTTCCGACTCCCGTGCCTGCCTCAGCGACGAGCGGCGCGGAGTTCAGCAACGCTTCCGCCACCGCCACGGCCAACTCCTGCTGCTGCGGCCGGTATTCGAAGTCCCGCGACTTCGCGAGCACGCCCTTCGATGAAAACGCCTCGCGCACCGAGTCACAAAACCCGGGGATCGGCTGGCCTTCCGTCGCGAAAATCATCTGCGGTGCATCGCATCCGGCAATCGCTCCGATGCCAAGCCGCAAGTGGGCCGCGCCTTAAGGAACAAGCCGGATGCCAGCTTGACAGTTTTTGTTTAATGGATACTTATTTTCCGGCTGTCCACACCTTACGCTTATGAAAATTTATGCTTTTCCCATCGTCGGCACCCTGTTCCTGACAGGAATCATGGGGGCGACGGCAAAATCGAAGACCGCGTTTCCCGTCAAAGTGGACGCAGATCAGTTGCGCGATAGTCCCTACCGATTCAATGGCGCGATCACCACGTCCGCTGCGCGCGGGAGCGGCTTCTGCGCATGGAACCGGCGCACGTTTTTCTCCGCCGCGCATGTCGTGTTCGCTGAAAATGCTTGGGAAGAGCCGCCGGTCTGGAACTGGTTGGCGAACTCAGCCACACTCGATGAAAAGTCCGCCGTCCAAAGCCGCGGCTACTTCCGCTGGACGGAATACGCAGAGCTTGCCACCAACGATGAATATCACGAAGAGGCCTTCGGCAAGGATGTCATCCTCGGATTCGCATTCAAGGATCTGATGCCCGGATCACCGGCCAAACTCAACCTCAACGGCTCGAACGACCTGAGGCAAAAAAAGCAGACACTCATCACCGGTTACCCCGCTGAGATCCCCTACAACGACAAGCCCGTCAACGGTTTCCTCCTTCACGAAACCGGGCCGACCGTGACGCCCTACAAATCCTATTCCGGTCGCGCGCTGACCACGACACTGGTTTCCACCGGCCCCGGCAACAGCGGTGGGCCCATCTGGATGAAGAGCTCGAAACACAAGGGCTGGGACGCCGCAGGCGTGCTCGTCGGCGGGCTGCCATCCGAATCCGTGGTCTATGCCTTTTCCAATGACATCAACTCGCTGTTGCGCGCGGTGACACCGGTGATCCAGCCAGTCATCGAGCCGCAGAAATACTCCGGCACGGTCAGTGCGTCTTCACGGTTCTTCCCTTATTATCGCTGGCAAAAAATCCCAGATGGCGTTCACAAATGGACGACTTTTAAAATCCCCGTCAACGGCTTCGAGGATGATTCCACCTTGGAAAAAGTCATCATCTCGCTCGACATCCGCACGGCACACCGCGGTGACCTGCAAGTCGTGCTGGAAGGCCCCGGCGGCCTGCAAGCTGTGCTCCATAACGAACAGGGCGCGTCCAAGAATAACCTCATCCTCAAGAACATCGACGTGAGCGCGTCCTTCACTGACATCGACCCGAATGATACTTGGTATCTGCGCGTGCAGGATCGCTTGAAAGGCGACACCGCCACGCTGAAGTCCATCGTTTTGGAAATCTCCGCCGCAGCTCCTGAAATTACAACGGAGCCTTGAAGCCATGAAGCCGTCCCGGCTACGGCTGGCCGCAGCACTGATGATCGCCGCCGCGCTTGTGGCGGTCTGGGTTGCTGACAGAAAACCGGACACGATTCCGAAGGCGGAAATTGAGACCTCACAACGGACACGGGCCACTCCGCCGGACATTGAGCAGGAGCGTGAAATCTCCGACAAGACCGCACGCCGCAGAATCGAGGATGACTGGAATGGTCTCCTGCAATGGCTGCGCTCCGAGCCAAAGCCCTCGCCCGATGAAGTCCGCAAACGCCTGCTCGCACTACGCCTCGAATGGACCGCCATCGACCCGCAGGTGCGCGCGGAAATGATCGCCCTGCTGCTAGAATCCGGCGCGGACGCAGCGACGGGGCTGGATTTCAAAGTCGGCAACCACGGCCAACTCGCGGGTTGGCCCACGCTGCGCACGTTCTTGTTAGACATACTCGCCACCGCTGATCCCGAGATGTCTCCGGACATCGCGCGGCGCGTGCTGGATCACACGGATTCTGCGGATGAATTCGCCACCGGCCTGCGTTCGCTCACACGGGAAAACATGGTCCGGGCGGATGATGGCGAGTTGCTGGAGCGTTTCGGAAAATTGTTAGGACGCAGCGAGTGGCGGCAATCCCGTGCGTTTGCGGAAGCGTTTGATCTCGTGCGCTTCATCGGCACACCGGAAGCCGCGCGACTGCTGGCGGACTGGCAGGGAAATCCCTCGTTGAAAACCATGGCGATGGGCGAGTTCGCAGCGGAACACCCCGCCGCCATGCTCAAGCTGCTGCAGGATGCCTCGACTCCACTTGATGCCGCCACACGCGCCAGTCTGATGGCCCGCATGGATCCAGCGGACGCCACCCAGCTCGCGGCAGTGGATTCATACCTGCGCGATCCCGCGTGCACGCAGGAGGAAGCCGCCGCTTTCCTGAAAATCTATCCGCTGCGCAGCGCTACCACGGGTTTCCGCCTCTATGGTAAAACCCCGTCGCCCTACACCTTCGATCGCATCGCCGCTGGCGACCGCATGGCGGAAAAGCAGGTCGCACAGTGGCTTACCGATCCCGCTCTGGAAAAATTCAAGCCCGGCCTAACAACTTCCCACCAGCGCCTCACGAAGTGGGTGGACGAGGCGAAGTGAGCAATTCTTCGTCCCGGGGGGACGGCTCATATCAGCCCGGCATAGGGTGCCGAGTTATCGTGTATGGAAAGAAATAGCGTCCCTTCAGCGTCTGAATTCACAAAACGAACGTATCCAGGGCGGTTCCCTGGGCTGGTATCTTCAGAACCTTTGGTGCTGAAGAGATCCGAATCCTTAAAGCTCACACACTGCAAATCCCCACCCCTTGTTTCAACGAAGCGAGTTTGTCCACACGCTTGGGTATGAACTCCTGGCCGACGTAGCCTTGATAGCCGGTGTCCGCGATGGCGCGCATGATGGCGGGATAAAAGAGTTCCTGCGATTCGTCGATCTCGTTGCGGCCAGGGACGCCGCCGGTGTGGTAGTGGGAGAAGAACTCGTGGCTGGAGCGGATGGTGGCGATGACATCTCCCTCCATGACCTGCATGTGATAAATGTCGTAGAGCAGTTTGAAGTTTTCGCTGCCGATTTTCTTGCACAACTCCACGCCCCAGGCGCTGTGGTCGCACATGTAGTCCGGGTGATCGACTTTGGAGTTGAGTAACTCCATGACGAGAGTGATGCCGAGTTTTTCCGCGAGTGGTAGCAGACGCTGAAGGCCGATGGCGCAATGTTCGAGACCGTCATCATCACTCATGCCATCGCGGTTTCCGGAGAAGCAGATGACTTGTTTTGCACCCGCAGCGGCAGCGGCTTTGAGGTGCGGTTCGTAGATGGAAACGAGAGTGTCGTGGTGTTCCAGGCGGTTGAAGGCTTTTTCGATGAGTCCGACGGTGACGCCCTGCGGTGTTTCTCCGGTGGGAAACGAGACCATGGCGCAGGCCATGCCGTGTTTCATCACAGTCGGTACATCACAGGGCATGAGAAGCTCTACGGACTGGAGGCCGATCTCCTTGCCTGCAATGCAGAGGTCATCCAGCGGGATGTCATCATAACACCACTTGCAGACGGAGTGGCGGATGCGGCTGCCTGCAACGATGCGCTCGGCAAGTGATGCTGCGGCTGCGGTGATGGCGGAGGTGTTTGCGGTAGTCATGATAATGAGCGGTGAGATGGAAATACGCTGGATGCTTGCGTATCAATCATGATCGAGCGGATCGGGGCAGCGGTCACGCAGGCGGCAGCGACCGCAGAATTCGCCGATGAATAGCTCGTCCACCCAGGCGGTGAGTTTTTTGAGATCTTCGGGTTCGTCGGTGATGAAGCCGGCCTCGAAGTTGCGTTTGTCGGCATGTTTGGCACCCATCCCGGCTCCGGTTAGATTCGGCGAGCCGATGAAGGCTTTCTTGCCATCCACGATCACCGCCTTGGTGTGGACGCGCGGGCAGAGCACGCGCTCGAATAGCTCGCTGCCGATGAGCACCGGGTGCTTGTCGAAGTCCCGGCGAAACAGCGGCCCGGGTTCCTTGGCGTGGATCAGCCGCACGGCCACGCCTTTTTGCACCAACTCGGCGAGGACCGCGAGGAAAGGCACCGAGCGCCTGCCGCGCGCGACGTGCATGTCCTTGATGTCCGCCGTGACGATCCAGAGGAAACGCCGCGCTTCCGGGACTAGGCCGCCGATCACCCGCCCGTGGATTTCCTCGTTGAGCAGAAGTTCGCGCATCGTGGTTTTTTTTGTTAGAGCGTATGACAGAATGGAATGCCGTTATTTGTTAGCGGTTTGCCCATCTAGCTGCGGTCAGGAGTTCAAGCTTCAGCTTGTAGGTCGTGAAGACACGCTAAAGCGTGAACTCCTGACAATCCTTTGGTAGCACGAGCAGATAGTGGTTTCGGTAATTGCTTCAGGCATACGGTCTAGACCGCTACCGGTGCCTTGATGTGCGGATGCGGATCGTAGTCGTCGAGGCGGATGTCATCGATGGTGAAGGCGTCGATGTCATTGACGAGTGGATTGAGCCAAAGCTTCGGCAGCTTGCGCGGTTCGCGGGAAAGCTGGAGTTCCGTTTGTTCGAGATGGTTGGTGTAAAGGTGGAGATCGCCGAAGGTGTGGACGAAATCGCGCGGCTCATAATTGCAGACATGCGCGACCATTTGCGTGAGCAACGCATAGGAGGCGATGTTGAATGGCACGCCGAGGAAAAGGTCCGCGCTGCGCTGATAGAGTTGGCATGATAAGCCCGGCCTGCCGCCGGGTGCTGCCTCATGCACGTAGAACTGGAACAACAAGTGACAAGGCGGCAACGCCATCTGGTGGATCTGGCCGACGTTCCATGCGGACACGATGTGACGGCGTGAGGACGGGTTGCCTAACAGGCCGTCGATGAGCAGGTGAATCTGGTCGATCGTGCGGCCCTCCGGTGTCGGCCATGAGCGCCATTGTTTGCCGTAAACCGGGCCTAGCTCGCCTTCGTTGTCCGCCCACTCGTCCCAGATGGTCACACCGTTTTCCTTGAGGTAGCGGGTGTTCGTTTCCCCGCGCAGGAACCAGAGCAACTCGTGGATGATCGAGCGCAGATGCAGCTTCTTGGTCGTGAGGCAGGGGAAACCCTCGCGCAGGTCATAGCGTGCCTGCCTACCGAAAACGGAGATGGTACCGGTGCCCGTCCGGTCCGCGCGTCGCTCGCCGTTGGCCATCACGTCGCGCATCAGATCAAGGTAGGTTTTCATGGCCGGGATCAAGCCACTGGCGATCCCTGCCCGCAAGTCCGAAGAAACATGTGGGAAATCCGTAATGTTGGATTCTTGACGCACCGATTCGGAATGCGCAGGGTGTTGGAATCTCAAAAGGAGAACTCCATGGAAATTCACGGAACAGTCAGGGACATCCTGCAAAACAAGGGCGGCGAGGTTTGGACGACCACTCCGCAGAACACGGTCTATGAAGCCATCCGCCTGATGGGCGAGAAAAACATCGGCGCACTCATCGCGATGGAGGATGGGCAGGTCGTCGGCGTTTTATCCGAGCGCGACTACAGCCGCAAAGTGGTGCTCCAGGGCCGCACCTCGCGCGACACACTGGTGGGTGAAATCCTCTCCCGCCCGGCGATCACAGTGCGGCGTAAGGACAGCATCGAGAAATGCATGCAACTGATGACGGGCCAACGCATTCGCCACCTGCCCGTAGTCACCGAGGACAACCGCCCGGTCGGCTTGATTTCCATCGGCGATCTCGTGAATTGGGTGATGCAATCGCAACGCCACACGATCCTCCAGCTCCAAGGATACATCTCCGGGGATTATCCGGGCTGAGATTTTCTCCGGCGTTCTTTTGCCTGTGCATCCGCCCGTTGGCTGGCAGATTTCCGCCGATGCGATTGATGGCATGGTTTCTGGTGCTGGCGGGCATGTGCCTCATTGCCTGGATGATTTCCGGCGGTGAGTGGGAGGCGCGTTTCACACTGGAGGGAAGTATCGCCTGGCTGAATGGTGCCGGACCATGGGCGTGGGCGGCGGGCATGGGCTTGTTAGTTGCGGATCTATTCCTGCCGGTGCCCGGCACGGTGGTGATGTCCGCACTGGGATTTATCTATGGCCCGTGGCTCGGCGGACTTGTGGCGGCGGCGGGCTCGATGGCCGCCGGACTTGCGGGCTACGGCATAGGCCGGTGTTTCGGCGAGCCGATGGCAAGGCGCTGGCTGGGAGATCGAGATTATGAAAAAGGCCGCCAGCTTTTCGCACGCGGTGGTGGTTGGCTGATCGCGCTGTCCCGCGCACTGCCGATCCTGCCCGAGGTGATGTCCTGCACTGCGGGGCTGGTGCGCATGCCCTTTCGCAGGTTCGTCGTCGCGCTCGCTTGTGGCAGTTTGCCGATGGGATTTCTCTTCGCAGCCATCGGAGCCGCAGGCCGCGATGCGCCGGGCTGGGCTTTGATTTTCAGCCTTGCCGTGCCAGCCATCCTGTGGGCACTGGCGCGAAAGTGGTGAGCCCTCACTTGCTCACGTTGAAACGGAACTCGATCACATCACCGTCCTTGACGACGTATTCCTTGCCTTCGATGCGGAGTTTTCCCGCCTCCTTGCATGCGTTTTTGGAGCCGAAGGAAACGAGGTCATCGTAATGCACGATTTCCGCAGCGATGAAGCCGCGCTCGAAGTCGGTGTGGATCACGCCTGCGGCGGCGGGGGCTTTGTCGCCCTCATGGATCGTCCAAGCGCGGGTCTCCTGCACGCCGGTGGTGAGGTAGGTGCGCAGGCCTAACAAGTGATAGACGGCGCGGATCAACGCGGAGACGCCAGAGTCGTTCACGCCCATGTCTGCTAGAAACTCAGCGGACTCTTCCGGTGACAGCTCGCTGAGTTCTTCCTCGATGCGGGCGGAAATAACGACGGCTTCCGAGCCGCTGTGTTCGGCAGCGAACTTGCGGACTTTGGCGACAAGCGCATTGGAGTCAGGGTTTTCAGTGACGGCGGCGAGTTCGTCTTCGGCGACGTTGCAGGCGTAGATGGTGCGCTTGGAGGAAAGCAGGAAGAAGTCTTTGACGATGGCTGCGTCGTCATCGCTGAAGTCGATGGTAAGCGCGGGTTTCCCCTGATCGAGGTGCGGCATGATGATGTCGATGAGTTCGACTTCTTTCTTCGCTTCCTTGTCGCCGCCCTTGGCTTTTTTCTCGCGGGTGTTGCGGCGTTTTTCGAGTGCAGCCATGTCGGCGAGGATCAGCTCGGAGTTGATGATCTCGATGTCGCGGATCGGATCGACGGTGCCCAACTCGTGAATGATGTCGTCGTTTTCAAAACAACGGACGACTTGCACGATGGCATCAGTTTCGCGGATGTTGGCGAGGAACTGGTTGCCGAGGCCAGCGCCTTCGGATGCGCCTTTGACGAGGCCGGCGATGTCCACGAACTCGATGGCGGTGGGCACGAGCTTCTGGGAGCCGGAGATCTTCGAGAGCACGGCGAGGCGTGCGTCCGGCACGGTGACGATGCCGATGTTCGGATCAATGGTGCAGAAGGGATAGTTTGCCGCTTCCGCCTTTCGGGTGCGGGTTACGGCGTTGAAGAGGGTGGATTTCCCGACGTTTGGGAGTCCTACGATTCCGGCTTTGAGCATGGCGGCTGGAGGGTGAGTGAGGCTGGGGCGCGAGGACGAGAAAAATAAACTGCGGGTTTCAGGGCGAGAGCCGCTCGATATTCCAGTCCGCGTTTTCCCTGCGGTAGAGAAACCGGTCGTGCAGGCGCGCGGGGCCGCCTTGCCAGAATTCGATGGCCTGCGGCACCACGCGGTAGCCGCCCCAGAACGAGGGCAACGGAATCTCGCCCTGATGGAATTTCTCACGGATTTCGGCGAGTTTTTGCATCAGGAATTTCCGCGAGGTGATGACTTCGCTTTGATTGGAAACCCACGCGCCGATCTGCGATTCACGCGGCCTCGATGCGAAGTAGCGCAGCGATTCCGCGCTGCTGATTTTTTCCACGTGGCCTTGGATGATGACTTGGCGCTCCAGCGTGATCCATGGAAACAACAGCGAGACTTTCGGGTTTGCTGCGATTTGTTTCGCCTTGCGGCTGCCGTAGTTGGTGAAGAACACGAAGCCGTCCTTGTCGTAATATTTCAGCAGGACCGTGCGCTGATAGGGCATGCCGCTTTCATCCACGGTGGCTAGTGTCATCGCGTTCGGCTCATGCACGCCGAGCTCGGTGGCCTGCGTGAACCACGCGGAAAACTGCGCGACCGGATCGGTGTTTAGTTCCTCCCGGTGCAGGCCGCGGTCGGAATATTCTTTGCGGAAATCAGCGAGGTCCATGTCCCAGCTTTAGTCACCTGAGAGTCTCATGCAAGGCGGCAGAGAGCGTAGCGGGAATCTTGAACCGCAAAGTCGCGAAGGCCGCAAAGGGGACGCAAAGCCGGAATGATGAATCGGTTTTTCTTTTTTTGCGGCCCGGCAGGGGTGGTGGATCGTGTAGAATGCATGTGGGTGATGAAAGCCGCACCCTGTTCTTTTCAATACTTCGTTCGTGAAGCGTTGCCTGATGGACTGCTGGTGCCGGAAGTGGTAATCCGAAAAGTCTATCCGGCTTTCACAAGCTCCTTGATTACTTCCACCCACCGCCCAGCGCGCGGTAGGCTTCGACGACGGCTAACAGACGGTCGCGGCGCGCGTCTGCTAGATCGAGCTCGGAGTTGAAGAGGCTGCGTTCGGCATCGAGCACTTCGAGATAACTGGATGCGCCGCCTTGGAAACGATCGCTGGCGACGGTGGCGACCTTGCGGTTGGATTCCACGAGGCGGGATTGCTCGGCGATGATGCGCCCGGTTTTCAGATGGGCATCGATGGCATTGGCGGCTTCGCGGAAGGCTTGTTTCGCGGCGCGGTCGTGAGCAGCGAGAGCCTCGCCGGCTTGTGCTTTTGCGGCATCGACGCGGGCCTTGCCACGACCCGCATCGAAGACGGGGCCAGCGAGACGCGGCGCGATGGTGTAGGCAGCGGATTGGCCTTGCAGTAGGTTTTCAAACTGGCTGCTGATGAGGCCGCCATTGCCGGTGAGTGAAAGTGTGGGGAGGCGCAGTGCCTCGGCCACGCCGATGCGGGCGACGGCGGCCTGATAGTTCTGGCACGCGGCGGCGATGTCCGGGCGGCGCTCCATCAGGGTGGAGCTAAGGCCGCCCTTGATGGTGAGCGAGGCATCGAGCTTGCTGAGTCCACCGCTGCGGCGGACTCCGCCGGGATAGTCTCCTAACAGGAAGCGAATCTCGTTTTCCTTCGCAGCGATGGCTTGCTCGGTGATGGGGATGGCGGTGAGCGCTTGACCTAACAGAGCCTCGGCTTGGCCGACTTCGAGGTCCGAGCTGACTCCGCCATCGCGGCGCGTGGTGACGAGATCGAGGGATTTCCTGCGGCTGTCTGCGGTGCGTTGGGAAATGGCGAGGCGTTCATCGAAATTCTGGAGTTGGATGTATGCGGAGGCGACGGAGGCGATGAGCCCGGTCAGCACGCCATCGCGCTGGTATTCGGCGGTGAGCAAGTCGGAGCGTGCGGCTTCGTTGCTGCGGCGGATGCCGCCCCATAGGTCGATCTCCCAGCTCAAGAGGCCGGTCAGGTCATACGAAGCGGAGCTACGGTCGCCATTCGGAGGTGCCTGCCCTGCATTCGGCGAGGCGTATCTAGCAGTCGCACCGGCGCTGCCGTCAACGGAGGGAAACCAATCTGCACGTGCAGCTACGGCACGGGCGCGGGCCTGCTCGATGCGGTAGGTGGCGGCGACGAGGTCCGGGTTGTTAGATAGCGCGCGTTCGATGAGGCCGCGCAATGTGGAGTCGGTGAAAACCTTGCGCCATGACTTGTCGCCGAAGGATGCGCCATGAGGGGCGCTGTCACCACGGATGGATGCAGGTGGTTTCGCGTCGGGTGATCCGGGCTGCGGGCCGAGTACGCAGGAGGTAGGCAGTAGGACTAAAATGAAGAGAAGCTTGCGCATGGATCGGAGTTTTGAAGCGCCGTATGGATGACCCTGGCGGGATTTCCTTTGGCGCAGGATTTCTAAATGATGGGCGTATGGGTGGGCGAGAATGATTTTCCGTCGCCCGGCGGGTAGGGTTGCCTATCCTCGGAAGAATCCTTCAAGTGCTTGGCCGACGGCGGATTCGATTCGCGCGGAGCGTGTCGCTTCGGAAGCTCCCTGGATCACGTCACCTTTTGCGAAGTTGCGATAGACAAGCTTGTGGGTGCGGCTATCGATCACATCAATGACCACACCGGCTTGGCGGAAATAGTCGGGGCGCTTGTTCTCCAGCGCGCCACGGGTGTGGGCAAGGTCTGAGATCGCGTCGGCATCACGGCCGTAGCCGAAAAACTGGTCATAGCGGGCGGTCATGCCGGGTTCCTGATAGATGACCATGTAGGCGACGACCAGGTCGGCGTTTCCGGAGCCGTAGGCCATGCCCTTGGAGGTGAACTGTCTGGCGATGGATTTCTGGATCATGCCGTGGACCTGCTTTTCGATGCCGCCCGCGATAGGAGCGGAGTTCGGGCCGCGTGTGGTAAGGCGAGCGGATGTGTAGCCCTTGCTCGTGCCTTTGGGCATCTCGACATTCGTGGAGCAGGAAACAAAGCTGAGGCAAGCGAAGGCGGCGATGAGGGAGCTAAGTGGGATTTTCATGATGAATGTAGATTGGAGAGACTGATTTCAGGTGGCAATGGGATTGTTCTGGATTCCACTCTGGCAGAGAATGGTGGCAACCGTCTGATCCGCCGCCACCGGACCATAGTGCTTCTCGAAGCCTCCCCTGCGCAAGGCTTCGCGCACCATGCTGTGGGTTTCTGCCAGGCGCAGTTCGATACCACGTTGTTCAAGTGTTTCGTGGAGTTCGGTGAGGAGTTCGACGCCGGCCATGTCGATCATGGGCACGGTGCCCATGAAAAAGACCGCGACTTTTATTTCGTCCGTACGCGTCGCGAGCAATTCAAAAAAGCGGTCGCGCACATGTTCGGAATTGAAGTAAAACATGCCGCCGTTGCAGCGGAAGATGAATACGCCCGGGATGCGCTCATTGCCAGCGTGGCGGATACGGTCTGCGAAATAATCGCTGCCCGGCACGCGGCCGAGTTCGGTGGTAGGCGGTTGCATTCCCCGGCGCAGTAGCAGGGCGATGGAAAGCACCGCGCCGATCAGCACGCCCATGAGCAGTCCGGAAAACAAGACTCCAACCAGCGCGGCCGCAGCCACCGCGAAGTCGCTGCGGCTAAAGCGCCACATCTCCCGCAGCGCAGAAAAATTGAAAAGCCCCGTCACTGCGGCCAGCACGATGGCGGCCAGAACAGGCTGTGGCAGATGCCGCAACATGCCTGATAGAAAAACCACCACCAGCAGGATCAGCAGCGAGGCGATGAAGCCGGACAGCGGCGTGCGCGCACCGCTCGACTCGTTGACGAGTGATTGAGACATGCCGCCGCTGGTTGGGAAACCCTGGCCGATGCCGGCAGCGAGGTTCGCGCCGGCCAGCGCGAGGAATTCCTGATTGCTGTCGAGCCGGTAGCCGTGCTTGCGCGAAAACATGCGGCCGATGGCAGCGGTCTCCACAGCACCTAACAGAAAGCAGGCCATGGCCAGTGGTAGCAGCGTGTTGAGATCCTCGCGGCTAAGCAAGCCGCTGCGGAATTCCGGAAGTCCCTGCGGAACCTCGCCGAGCATTTTTACTCCGTGCGCCGCGAGATCGGCATTCGCGCCAAGCACGAGTCCGGCGATCACCACGACCAGCGCGACCGGCTTGCCGGGCAGGAAACGTTTCCCTAACAGCAGCAGGACCAGCGCCGCGCCGCCCATCAGCAGCGAGGTCGGGTTGGTTTCTGTGATGTGCCGGATGAAGGCTGCGGATTTTTCCCAGAAATCGCCATGTCCGCCCTTGATGCCGCAGAGTTTCGGAAGCTGCGAGCTGGCGAGAAACAGCGCGACGCCGCACTTGAAGCCCACAAGCACCGGTTCCGAAATGAAATTCACGACAGCGCCGGCGCGGAACAAGCGCGCGATCAATGCCAGCATTGCGACCACCACCGCCGTGGCAGAAGCCATCGCCGCATAATGCGCGGGATCGCCGTTGGCGATGGGTGCAAGTGTGGAGCCGACGAGCAGTGAGATCGCCGAAGTCACCGTGACCGTTGTCTGTTTGGAACTGGTGAAAAGCCAGAAGACGAGTCCGGAAAACAGGCACGCGTAAAGCCCCGCTTCCGGAGGGAGACCCGCCAGTGAGGCATCGCCGATCCCGGCGGGCATGAGATAGGCCGCCAGCGTGATGCCGGCCACCACGTCGCCACGCAGCCAACCGCGTTGATAGCCGCGCAGCCATCCAAGCGCGGGAACCAGCACTGTGATGCGGGATGAAATGCCGGGATTCATGATACCAGTGGCGGCTGAGCCATGTGCTGTTTTAGAAATACCAACTGAATCCGGTGGCGAGCTTGAACTCGAAGTTTTCAGAAGCCAGCGGTACCTCCGTGCCGAAGGACCAAGCAAATTGGTTGTCCGCTCCGAAAACATGCGTGGTGCCGAGTTCGAGGCGATGACGGTCGCTTTCGGCGAGCAGATCCCAGCGCGGGTTGTAGCTCAAGAATGCCGACCAATCGTCGTTGATGCGAAAAGCCACTGGAAACTTCACTTCGAGCGCACTGACATCGTTCGAGTTTTCGTCGAGTGGAGTGACGTTGTATTCGACATTGATGCCAAGCGTGATGTCGGCGTTGAAATCCCAACGCAGCGCGGTGATCGGACGCAGGATAAAGGCGTTGTCACTGAGTAGGGAATCGGTGGCGGTATCAAACTGCGCGTTCAAACCGAGGCCGTAGCGCAAGGTGGGTGAAAGGCGGCCGACAAAGCCCGTCCGCAGTTCCAGATCACCGAGTCCGAAGGTTTCGTCCGCGGTGGCATCGCGCCATTTGAGCGGCAGCATGAACTGGAGGCCGAGCGCATGCCCGTCGCGCAGTGGAATGCCCCAGCGCGTGGTGTTTTCGATTTTGAATAGATCCGAGTCTTCATAACTCTCGTAGATGAACTCTCCGAAGTGACGGCTGGAGATCAGCGTGGGATCGTAGCGTTCCAGCCAGGCGCGACTTGGCTCGAACAGGCGGCCGTCGGGCGCGGCGGCGTAGGCGGGGCCGACCAATGCGATCAAGACCCATGAGGCGCTGATTTTTGCGCAAAGCGGGCGCCAGTTGTTTGTCAGGTTTTTCATGATGCAAGTTGTAAGATGTCGAGGTGGTTTTTACTGATGAGCAAATTATGCAAAGCCCCTACCTGGCGCAATCTGCAATTGGGAATTCGGCGGGGTCTAGCGGGTGTCGCATGAGGTCTGCGAAGGTTTTGAAAGCGGCCAGGTGAAGTCGATGCGGGCGCCCATGGTTCAGTAAAAAATCAGATGCTGAATTTACCATCCGTT
Source organism: Akkermansiaceae bacterium (assembly GCA_031372635.1). GTDB lineage: Bacteria > Verrucomicrobiota > Verrucomicrobiia > Verrucomicrobiales > Akkermansiaceae > Luteolibacter. Next base: position 15,460 of record JANMLQ010000298.1, read on the forward strand.
TCATGGGCCCGGCCGAGGGCGACGAGGCTTTCAAGGATTTCCTGGACGTTGGCGGGTTTGGCGCGATTGAAGGGCTTCGTTAGATCCGTGGCGGTGACGGGATGGCCGGCGGCATGCAGGGCTTGTTCGATGGTGCGGATGCGCTCCGCCATCGGCTTGGGCCAAGGGAGTTTCTTTTTGGAGGCGGCTTTTTTCTTCGGCTTTTTGGCGGCCTTGCCCTTTTTGGGTTTGGCGGCGGCGGTGCCGGATAGATCCAGCTTGGCTTGTTTGTCGGGTTTCAGAAACTGTTTCTGATAGTCCGGGCGCAGCCAATGGATGATTCCTTGGCGCTCCTCGGCGGCGCGATGGGCATTGAGGGCGACGAGGCGGGTGAGGATCTCCGCGTCCGTGAGATCGGCAGGCCAGCCGTAGGCGGCGGATACGGCGGCATCCAGATCGTCGTGGAGTTGCTTGAGGATGGAAACGAGGCCTTTGTCGTGAATGGCCTTCTCCTTGTCGGTCAGCGGTTGGTTGGCACGAAGCTTTTCAAGCACGTTGTAAAGCCCGGTGAGCGTGAGGCGGTGTTGCGCTTGCACGCGTTTGCGGTGCGCGTCGAGTTCCTCGGCAATCGCGCGAATGCGGGCTTTGGTCGCTTCGTCGCAGAGCGGGAATGGGAAGGGATCGAAGCACTCCGACTTCGTGTAAACAGGTCGGTCTTCAAGTCTGGCACCGCGAGAAAGCGTAAAGATAACGTGAACACGACTACTCAAGACCCCTAGATGAAAAGCGTCGTCGCTTCCAATCACGACGAGTTTGTGTTCGGGTAGAATTTCGCCATCCAGAAACTGAAAGAAGCGGTATTTGGAAGTTTCACAAGTGCTGATGAAGCGCGGAAGACCGGTCAGTAGCTTTCTTAAGTGCTTCCGGGGCTCGGCGAAGATCCACCAATTAAGCCGATAAGAATCACGCTTGTTTTCGTCACGCTTGGGTTTAACGCGGGTAATGACGTGCTGATAGACCGAAGGGAAGCGCTGCCTGACTTCCTCCGCACCAAGCCCATAAAGATCGATAACATAAACGCCTTTTGGCCCCTCAGAGAGTTCTCGCCCGCTACGAAATGGTCGGATATGTGACGCGAGTGCGGCGTCGCTTCCTAATCCAAGATGCTTCGCCTCATCAAGTGTCACTACAAAGCCGCTACCGGCGATCATCACACCCATAGAAGTCATTCCTTCATTAGATTTCAGAGCCAAGGAAGCCATCGGGTCGCTTCCTATAGCCAAGTTTGCACCAATCTGTCCGACTTGAGAGCTGAACGTAACGACGGCAGAACCGTCCTCATGAGGTTCCTCGGCCACTATTGTCAGTAGCTCTCCGGGATAGATCCCCTTTATTCCCACGGTCATAGCGATTCTTACCGCCGCTTTCTTTTCATCATGCGCGGTGGCATCTACCCATGGATGATCTGGAATCGCAAAAATCAGCGATAGGTCACCGAGATGCTGCTCCACGACTCGTCGATTGAATGTCTGACGCAGACTATTGGTGGTGATTAGACCGAAGCATTTGCCATTTCCCTTGCTGATGAGTTCTGCCGCTTTGTGCCACCAGTAGAGAACAAAGTCAGCAGAGTCCGGGACATTTCGATAAACTTTTCGCAGTGTCTCGGTGTAGCCGTCCCCAAGATCATCCCGCATTCGCTTGTCGCCAATGAACGGCGGGTTTCCCACGATGAAGTCAGCCGCAGGCCATTTCGCGGGGCGCGGGTTGGTATATGTCAGCAACGGCACCCGTTGGGATTCATCTGGCACATTGCGCCCTGAGACAAAATCCACCTTCATGCTCTTCCGATCCCAGATAGTGATGATTTCGCCGTTGTCATCGCGGGCGGGGATGGGTTCGCCATCGTATTCGAGCACGGCGTCGCGGCACTCGATGTTTTTGAAGCTTTTGAGGACGGGTTCCTCGGGCATGACTTGACCGCGTGTGCGGAAGTGCCATTGCAGGTAGCCGATCCAGAGGACGAGCTCGGCGATGGAGGCGGCGCGGGGATTGAGCTCGATGCCGAGGAATTGGTGGGGATCAACGGTGTGGGTGGTGATCTCCATGCGGACGTCGCCAAACTGGTTGGCGAGGTCGATGACTTCACCCTCGAGGATTTTCATGTGGGCAAGGGCGACGTAGAGGAAATTTCCGCTGCCACAGGCGGGATCGAGCACGGTGGTGTCGCAAAGTTTGTTGTGGAAACGGTTGATTTCCTCGCGGACGCCCTTGAAGTCGCTCTTATTCGCGAAGGTGACCACAGCGCCTTTAACGCTTTCCCATTCCTCGCGCAAAGGTTCGATGATGGTCGGCAGGACGAGGCGCTCGACGTAGGCGCGGGGCGTGAAATGGGCACCGAGGGAATGACGTTCGACTGGATCGAGAGCGCGTTCCAGCAGGGTGCCGAAGATGGCGGGTTCGACGTCTTTCCACTGCTTGGAAGCGGCTTGTTTGAGCAGGCCAAGCTGGAGGCCGTTGATGGGCAGCACCGTATCATCTGAGAAGAGGCCGCCATTGAAACGCATGAGTTTTTTCCGGAGGACGACGGAGATGTCTCCCTTGGTGCCGGTATTCATCTCGCGGAAAAGAGTGCTTATGGTGGAGACGAAGCCGGTGCCGTCCGGGGGCAACTCCCCGAGCAAATTCTTGAAGGAGTTTTCCGGCAACAGGCCCACGTCCTCGGCGAACATGCAGAAGAGGCAGCGTGTGAGGAATTGAGCGACGGTTTCCGGATCGTGTTTGGCTTGTTCGAGGGATTTCGCGAGTTCGGCGAGGTAGCCTGCGATCTCGCGGGTGACTTCGGCGGAGACCTTGGCGGGATCGAGCGCGGCGGGATTCGTCCAGATGAGGCGGAGTCGCTCGCGGATCTTCTCATCTGACAGATCCTTGAGCTGGATGCGGAAGGTGCGTGGGTCGGGAAAGGGCAGATAGGCTTTGCCGTTCTGAGTGAAGTCCGCATAGATCTCGAAGCTATGTCCCACATCGCAAACGATGATGAAGGGCGGATTCGGTTCCTCCGCTGGGAGCTGGCGAACGTAGCGCTCGGCTTGGCCGCGAGCCCGGAGCATGGCATCATCCCATGCGCCGGTGCCACGGACGGGACCGGATTTCTTCTTCGCCTCCACCACTCCCGCCTTGATGGCGACGAGCTCCAGCTCGGATTGCTCCTGCTTGACGTCGGCGAACTGTTTGGACTCCCAGACAAAATGGCCGCGGCGGTAGAGGTCGATCCAGTTGGTGGTGACGGTGCCGGGGACTTTGAGGGGAAAGTTGAAGCTATATCCCTCGGCATGGGTATTGGACGGCTGGGGCAGGCCGAGCATGCGGGTGAGGCCGTTGATGAAGGACTGGGAGTTGGCCATTTCACTGGCTTCCGCCTTTGACCAGTATTCGATGAATGACTCAGGGGTAATGAGGTCTGCTGGCATCTTGCAAATCAATGGTGCAGGCTAATGAACCAGAGAATAGGACGGCGAGGCGAATTTTCGGAGGCTAGTCTTAGCGTGGAACGTGGCAGAAGTGGGATAACATCAAAATGCTGGCGGATGACTTCCGGGTGAAAGAGCGGTTTGGATTCGACGGCCATGGACTGCCGCACACGTTAGGGAAGCGGGCGCACCGTGTGCGAGGGAAAAATCCCCATTGAAGCGGCCGGGAGAGAAACTGGAATACGAGAGAAAGAACCCGCTGCGCGGAAAAGTGCGACGGTCACAGACCGCCACTACAATATAAAAAAGTGAAGCGGTGAACCATGAAAGGATCATGTCTCTCAAGGCCTACGCACCGGCCGCTAAACCTATTCACGGGTGGGTGGGAGCGCTTCAGAAGAAGCTAGGCATGCTGAAATATGGAAGTCAATGCGCTGAAATGTACCGGCCTCTGCGAGCGTCGGGACCGATGAGAGGACAGATAGCGACGGTCATCCGCCTTCGCCCGTTGGCTATGTCGGGACAAACAGACGCGCCGCTACAGTCGATTCACTCGCTGTCGGCGGGTTTGCCCTCAAGCTTGGCTCTGGCCTCGGTGAGTTTGGCCATTTTCTCGGCGGAAACCTTCGGATACTTCAATCCAAGGTCCTTGATGGCGGTGACGATGATGTCCGCCACCAGCGCACGGGCGACGTATTTGCGGTCCGCCGGGATAACATGCCATGGGGCGCGCTTGGTGCTGGTTGCTGTTAGAGCGTCCTCGAAAGCTTTCTGATAGGCCTTCCAGTGCTCGCGTTCGGCGAGATCCGCCTCGGAGAACTTCCAGTGTTTTTCCGGATTGGTCAGGCGTTCGAGGAACCGGCGCTTCTGCTCGTCCTTGGACACATGCAGGAAGAACTTGAGGACCAGCGTGCCGTTTCTCGTCAGGTGTTTCTCGAAGTTGTTGATGTCCTCGTATCGCTTTTCCCAGAAGCTCTTGTCCGGCTTTGCGGGAGCGCCGGGGCCGAGCCATTCGGGGTGAACTTTGACGACGAGCACGTCCTCGTAGTAGGAGCGGTTGAAGATGCCGATGCGGCCTCGCTCGGGCAACGACTTCATGTATCGCCACAGGAAATTGTGATCCAGCTCCTCGGCGGAGGGTTTCTTGAAGCTGAAAACCTGG
>JANMLQ010000251.1:0-19352 GCA_031372635.1 Akkermansiaceae bacterium
GGACATCCTCGAAAAGGACCGCAAGACCCTGCTCGCCGCAGCCTCTAACGAAAAAGACCCCATCCAACGCGAAAGACTACTCTCCGAAGCCAACGCCGCTCTCGCGGAAAAAATCGACATCGAAACGCCGATCCAAGCCTTGCTCGAACGCAGGCCCGACTGCATCCGCCTCCACGCCGAGCTACGCAAAACCTCCGCAGAACTCTCCAATCAAATCCCCGCATCCCTCAATGATTCCGACGCCAATCGCCTGCTCAACGCCGCCCGCAGCGCATGGCCCGTGTTTCTAGCAGACCTCGACGCAGCGCCGCAAAAAATCACCGCCTGGAAACACACCGATCCGGTCCCGCTCAGCGATGCATTCGTTTCGTTTCTAACAGGCAAGGACTGGATCACCGGCGGCGAGTGGCAGGACTTCTACGGCATCCTTCCGCTCGCAGTCGGCTCGTTGATGATCGCCATCGTCGCGCTCATCATCGCCATCCCCGTCGGCATCGGCTCCGCCATCTACGTCAATCAATTCGCAGCCCGCCGCGAGCAGTCCATCATCAAGCCCGTCATCGAGTTCATCCAAGCCATCCCCTCCGTCGTGCTCGGCTTCATCGGCATCCTCGTCTTCGGCACCGTGCTGCGGGAAATCTCCGTGATGGATTCCTTGCAGTGGGTTCCCGGTTTCCCCATCGACGAGCGACTCAACATCTTCACCGCAGGCTGCCTGCTCGCTTTGATGAGCATCCCCACCATCTTCTCGCTCGCCGAGGACGCGCTCAACAACGTGCCCTCCGCCTACGCCGAAGCCTCCGAAGCGCTCGGTGCCTCCAAGGTGCAGACCACCTTTCGCGTGATGATTCCCGCCGCGTTTTCCGGCATCCTCGCCGCCATCCTGCTCGGCTTTGGTCGTGTCATCGGGGAAACGATGGTCGTTCTGTTAGTCGCCGGCAACCGCATCAAGATTCCGGATTTCTCCGCCGGTATCGGCTCCTTCTTCCAGCCCACCCACACGCTCACCGGCATCATCGCCCAGGAACTCGGCGAGGTTCCGCTCGGCAGCGTCCACTACCGCGCGCTATTCGTCGTCGGCATCCTGCTCTTCGTCGTCGTGCTCGGCATCAATGCCACCGCCCACCATTTCGTGCACCGGGTAAAAAAATAACGCCATGTTTGATCCGGACAAACTCATCCGCAAAGGACCGCCGAAGGGACACTTCAAGGACGTCCTCATCCGCAGCCTGCTCGGCGGAATCACCTACCTCATCGTCCTGATCGCAATATCGCTCTTCGCGAAAATTATCATCGACGGCGCACCCGCACTCACCACTTCCAAGTTCCCGTATGTGGACATCGGATTCCTCACCGATAAAAACGAAACGCTGCACGTCTTCGATGACGCCCAAGGCACACGCCACCAGCTTCCCGCATCGCTATACAACAACTACCTCAGCTCCCACAAAGGCGAGAACATCTACAACGAACAAACCTTCTCCTACTCCGGCGGAGGCATTGCCGGCCCCATCGCTGGCACCGCGCTGCTCACCATCGGCTCCATCATCCTCGCGCTGTTCTTCGGCGTCAGCGCCGCAATCTATCTGGCCGAGTATGCCAAACAAAGCCCCTTCATCCACGCCGTCCGCCTCGCCATCCTCAATCTAGCAGGTATCCCCTCCATCGTCTTCGGCCTCTTCGGCTTCTCCGTCTTCGTGCTCGCCGTACCGGTCATTACTTCCACTCCCTCGGACCGCAGCCTGCTCGCCATCCCGCTTTTCATCAACGACTGGGTGCTGAGTTTCCAAGGCTGGAATTCCTCGCTCATCGCAGGCTGCGCCACCCTTGCCTGCATGATCCTGCCCGTCATCATCACCGCCTCTGAAGAATCCCTGCGCGCCGTGCCACAGGGTTTCCGCGATGCCTCGCTCGCCATGGGCGGCACCCGCTGGCAAACCATCCGCAAATGCGTGCTGCCCTACTCGCTGCCCGGCATCCTCACATCCTCACTGCTCGCCATCACCCGCGTCGCCGGAGAAACCGCGCCCATCATGTTCACCGCCGCCGTCGCCGCGAAGGATGATTTTCCATGGGAAGGCCTGAGCAATCCCTTCGCAATCCTCTCCTCGCAAGTCCAGGCGCTGCCCTATCACATCTACACCCTCGCCGCCCGCATCCCGAATTCCGAATACACCCAGCGCGCCCAATACGGCTCCGTCCTCGTCTTCCTCATCCTCGTCGCCATCCTCTCCTTCGCCTCCATGGTCCTCCGTGCCAAAATGCGCAGCAAACTCAAATGGTGATGTTGCATGACAAGCAAGCACCCGGATGGATTCATGATCGAAACGCTGACCTAAATTCCTTCGGATAAAGCGCGGGAACGGCTACCTTTAACGCCCCGGCAAGTTCAAGAAGTTCAAAATCCGCCACCCAGCGTACACCTCCTTCGATTCGCGCAATCACCCCACGCGACACATCCCAACCGCGTAGTTGGCATACCGATGCGAATTTTTCCTGAGACCAACCGCGCTCGTTGCGAAGCTGCATCACTTGCGGGCCAACGATATTGCGGGAGGCGTCCATGCGCCGTCCAATTATCGACTTTTTCTCTTGCGGCTGTTTGGAATTCCAGACAGCTTGAAAGGGAATTTAAACGGCTTGTTGTAATCGTTTTTTCATAAGCGGAAATGCCCGCAACGCCGAATCGTCGTCCTCTTAATCGCTGCCAGCCTCTAGGAATCATGAAACTGCTACCCTTCCCTTTCGTTCTTATCTGTGGCTTAACAAGCCTGAGCGCCCAAGAAACCACTACTCCGCAGTGGGATGTGAAAATACCAGTGCCAATAGCGGACGGCACACCATCGGCTCCCATCCCGAAACCTGAACCTTTGGCCTTCAATGCACTAAAATCCCGCACAACACGCATGCAGGTGACGGAGGCTCCCGAAATGGCGGGACTTCCACCCGTCACTGGAAACATCCGCGTGACAGTGCAGAAGGTGGAAGAACCGGACTTGCCTGATCCCCCTCCGCCACTACCGGCATTATCACCCACCAATCCTGCGGTGATCGCGCGGATAGCAGAACTGCGCGAAAGCTACAAAGGAACGAAAATGCTCTTCCTGTCGGCTACTGTTTACGACCACTCCCGCACCCTGCTAAGAATCTATCCCAACGGAAAAATCGAAGGCGAAATCCGCGCATGGTCGAACATGGACTTCAATCATTTCAGCGGTTTCTCCACTTACCGCGTCACCGACGACACTGGCAAGTTCCATGATGTAGGCTTGTTGATGGGTATTGGAAACACCATCTTCAAACGCGAAAACAGCAAACTCGCCCGGCACGGACGCGATGACTTCTGGTCGGAGATTCCTGAACTCCCTGATTTATCCGTCAAAGGACCAACCTATCTCGTGGTAGATGGACAGATCGAAGGAGAAGCCATGAACACCTTGACGCAAATCCATGATTTGTATCGGAAGGAAGGAACCAGAATGGAAAGCGCTTACCTTGCGAGGGAGAAGGCCCAACAGGAACGAAAAGCTTACCTGCTCGCGAATCCGCCAGTCCCGGAGGATGTGAAAGTCCGCTTCTGGAAGCGCAGAAACAATTCGCCACAAGCAACCGAGGAAGGGACCAGCGGACGATGAAAAAAACACTGCGGCTGATTGGTGTGGCAACGGTGGTTTCAATAATGAGCCAAGCCGTGCACGCGGAAACGGACTTCACTTTCACCCGGGGAACCTCAGGAACGTGGAACGCCGATTGGAACGGAGCGGCGCAAAGAACTGACTTTTTCCAATGGTCTATCGACCTCAAGACTTGGCACTACGCCCCGGTGGTCGAATACGGTGCCGGAGTCAAAAGCCATGGCCTCATTTCAACCACCCCCAAATTCTTCGTGCGCCTACAGCACGCCTACATTCCCAGCACCGACCCCGAAGGCGATGATTACGATTTCGACGGCCTCAGCAATATCGACGAGGTCACCGAATACAACACCGACCCCATGAAGTTGGATACGGATCAAGACGGATTGAGCGATTTCTGGGAAATCGCCTACAATCTGGACCCAAGGGACGACGGCTCGATCAACCCAGACAACGGAGCCAATGGAGATCAAGACGCTGACGGCGTCACAAATCTTGATGAATATTGGTATGGAGGAGACCCGTTTCTAGCCGACACCGACGGAGACGGCCTTTCGGATAGTGATGAGCTGTATGTCTATTTCACCAGCATCAACCTTGCAGACTTGGATAATGACGGACTAAACGATTACGCCGAGGTCATCACCCATGGCACCTCACCATACAACTGGGATTGCGACAGGGACACCCTCAGCGACGGCGATGAGGTTCTGATCCACTCAAGCAATCCCTTGAAAATGGACACTGACGGCGACTGGATGTGGGATGACTGGGAAGTGAACAATGGGCTGAACCCGGCAAACGCCGCAGACGGCCTGCTGGATGCCGATAGCGACGGATTGGCGAATCAGTTGGAATACGTCTTCATGGACAAGGGGTATGATCCATTCACCGCCGACTCCGCAGGCTTCCCTTGGGCAGGTGATCCCGACTATGACGGCCTTACCACAACGCTGGAATTCAACGTGCATCTCACAAATCCCAGACAGCCAGACATGGACCGCGACAGGATGGATGATGGTTGGGAAATCCAGTATGGATTCAATGCGAAGGTGGATAACGCAACCGATAGCAACCCCAACAACAACGCGCAGGCAGATCCTGACGGCGACAATCTCACCAACGAACAGGAATCCGCCCATGGCACCAATCCGAACGATCCCGATACGGACGGTGACTTAGTCAACGATGATGTAGAAATCAACCAAGGCACCAATCCGAAAGATCCGAACGACCATGTTCCGCCACCAAATGGAACGGTCCCGGTAAGCGTGACATTCGGAGACCATAGCGGTAGCCACTCTGAAAAATACAGAATCACGCTGACACCAGTAGAGGGAGACACGCAAGTTCGCCAACGAACCAACCGCGCCTACGGACAAACTCAGACCGATACCTTTCATCTACCAAAAGGTGCGAAATACACCGTGGTTCTCAAATGGGTCTCAACCGACCCCGAATACCGAGATGAGCCGAATCCGGACTATGATTACACTCTGGAATTCACTGCGCCAGTGAATGCTCATTTGGCAATTGAAGATCTTGGAACTATACTTGGGGTGCATGATGAAGGCGATTATTTTTATGCCGACGAAAAAGAGGCCAAGTTGCATGTGCCCTTGTTTGAGTGGATTACTCCCAAAGGATCACCTGTAACAGCACCGGATGACTTGGGAGACGGGAAAAATGAATTTTTTTACGATTCCGCAGTTGTTGGCGAAATGCTGATGAATCTCAAAATTTTGGTTAAGCCCACGGGAACAGCGGGCATGACTGACCACAATGGAATCAAATTCTCTGACCGATGCGTGTTCGTCCTTCCAACAATCACAGGATCCAGCTTTGCATGGGCTGAAAACCCTGGTGGAAACCCAGGTGGATTATCAAAGACAGAAGGCGAGCATCTGAAAGCCAAAGCCACCTACTCTACTCTCCCTTATCTAAATTCATCTTTCGGGCTAAAACAGGCAAAATTCAACTGCGATCAGGACACAACCAGCATTGCAGACGCGGATTTTGAGGTCTTTTTTACCAAGAACGCCACGAATCACTCCGGCGGGCTAGCCGGAACACCGAACTGGTTTCATTATTGGAAGCAGTTTGTTTCGCCGGGACGCATCGCGACGCTGACTTACGACAATGCTATTGCACCTGCTCTTGGCTCAACTGTCTCACAAACTCGTGCCACCAAAGTCTCGCAAAAGGCAAGTGAAATCAACGTAACGACAAATAATAATGGAATTCACACATTTTATGAGACTTTAGTCCACGAAAGCTATCACATCACACTATGGGAGGGTTGGTGGGGTGCGGGTGGAAATCCGGATGTGCCTGCAGGAAGTGATAGAGATGGCGACAATTATCCGAATTCATTTGAAACCAGCACGGATGGAGTTGCTTACAATTTTGACCCAGATGATATTAATGATTTATTTGATCCTAACACAAATTCATCAGGGTTTCAGTATGAAGAAGCCAAATGCATGGAGCAAGAAAGCTTGATACCAGATGTAACGATTTACGATGCTCAAGACTGGTCTTTTGACCTAACCACTAAAGGAAAGAACCAATAACAATGAAAATCACGACGTTCATTTTTTCACTCGGAGTTTGCGGCACGTTAGTCGCGAAAGACTCGCAAGTTGTGATTGAGGCGCTTCAAGAATACAGAAGCGGCCAAACCAACCAAAACCAGCAAAAGATTGCTCCTAGGGAAATGCTATCCAGCCTGCTTGACAGGATTAAAAAAAATCCAGATCTGGTTATTCCACCTGAGGAAATTTTGCTTTCTCTGGCAATAACGAGAGATAACCCGTCAGCAAATTTAGTCAAACCACTCAAGGAAATTTGGTCCCACTATCGAAGATCAACATACAGGGCGATTTTTCAAGATGATTGGCGCTACGTCAAATCCTTGGACTTCAGTCAGGCAATTTGCGATGAGATCAAAATCCTTGTCAAAAAAATGGGAGGAAGCCTTGATGACATTGAGCCACTGGAAGAAAGAAACACGTATGATTTAAATCAGATACGCACTGAATTAAATAAGCGTATAAAAAATTCCAGGGAAGAGACTTTGCCGCAATTTGACATGAAGGCTTTAGCTAAAAGATTGTCTGCGATTGTTGGAACTTGTAAATTCGCATCTGAAAACGAGGATCAAAAACTGCACATGTTTTATTTTTTGCTCATAGTCAAAGATTTTGAAAATAAATCATTGTGGCCCGATTCAAATAAAGCGGATTTGAACGATCCAATCATTAACTTTTACGATGAGACGCTTACCAAGTGCCTTTCCAATATTGATGATAAATGGATGCCAAATCTTGCGGTTAAGATTCCAGACAGCAAAAAGTTGGAAGAAGAACCGAGCGCGGAGCAGATTAAAGTTTGGAAAAAGGAATCGTTGAAGGGATACCAGCAAACTAACCTGCGCAATTTGAGAGATCAGGTACTGACGAACATTGTTGGAATCATTGCGGCAAAAAAAGGCGATGAGGACTTCAAGCAAGGTCTGTTGAAGCGTTTCACCAAAAACGAGGAATGTGCGAATACGATCAAAGCCCGCTTGGATACGCACAAGTGAATCCAAACGGGCTTTGAGATATGAGTGCGGTTCAAGACGTTGGCACAGGCGCTGGCGGCGGGGCGGATTCCTATGGAATTTCATATCGATAATTATGGCGCAAAGCAATTCACTACCGTTACCCACCAACAGCACTGTGATGCAAACGGTAAGGTCACCATCAGCAAAAATTCACCACCTTTTCCTGCCAATCTCAACGATCCAACATCCCCATGAAATCAAAAATTAAAACAATCGCCATATGCCTTGCCACCTTCGTGGCTTGTCAGCCCATATGCGCCGAGGAGGCACCGAATCCACCGCCCGCTGACGACGAAATCGCCAAACCCATCCCAATCGACCAAATCAAAGAGGACACTCCAATCGGCACGCTTTGGGTGAGCTATTCCGAATTGAGTCGGAATAGCGAAATTCCTGTTGAGGTAAAAATACGCCAAAGAATCCAAATTTTAATTATCACCCACATTTTTCTCAAAAACCACTCTTATCCTGAAGGTGTCGTTCCATGGAACATTAGACCGCCTGATGGCGGAATTTCTGGCTCGGCCCCAGAAAGCATCAAAGATCCAAAATTGCGGGCACAGTACGTCAAAACGCTAGAGGAGAACAAAACCAAGTCTGAAAAACAGAGTAGATACCGATCTTACGCAGCACTTCAAGATGATATTATTAGTGCTTCAAGTTTATTTACCTATGTCCAAAATGACAAGACACAGGTGGTATCAGATGCCATTGACAAATACGCCAAGAGTCCCGAGCAAGCGAAGGAACTCAAACAAATGATCACCGACGCGGCTGTTAAACGTGGCTTGAAGCCAACCAAGTGGCCGGCCAAGACGGAGTAGGATTATACGCTCAATAAAACGATCAAAGCCCGGCTAGACTCGCACAAGTGAATCCAAACGGGCTTTAAGGTGTGAGTGCTGTTCAGGATGTTACCGCCTACGACAGTCAGGACTGGTCTTTTGATCTAACCATAAAAGGAAAAAACCAATAATTATGAAATATTACATTTTCAATTTATTAATTTTGCTTGTTTGTTCAGGTGAACTAATCGGCAAAGAATCCATAAAGTCTTTAAATGCTATTAAAGCATATGAGAGAAATGATTCTGAGTCACCAACAGTCAATTTACCACCAAAGACCGCGCTGTCCAACCTCCTCAGCAAAGAAAACATATTTACTGAATTTGAATTGACACTCGCGACACTGCAATGTGTTCGACTAGCCCCCTCTGCCGATTTGATCCCGCAGTTGAAAGAGTTATGGAAAACACATCACAAGAATACGTTGCGTTCCAGAGACCCCGTAAATTGGTATTACGTTAGAAGTTTCGACAGCTGCCAATTGATCTGCAACGAAATCAAAAAAATTATCGAGAATTTAGGTAGCAACATCGACGACATGGAACCCGTCGAAGAAAAAAACACTTTTGCACTCAGCGCCACAAGCAAGCTACTCAATGAACCAATCAAAAAATCCGATTCGAAAGCTCTGTCTTCTCATCAGATTCTGGAAACAATTAAAAATCTTCTTGCGATTATTAAGACCCTTAATCTAGGAAACTCAAATCAAGATCAGATATTGCAAGGATTTTACCTGACAAGCATCGTCACTGCACTCGATAAAGAAGAAGTCTGGCCAGACCGGCACAAGGTGGAATTGACAGATCCAATCATTATTTTTTATGATGAACTACTAATCTTGGCTCTTTCCAAAATTGACAGCGAATGGACGCCAATTCCTGCTGATAAGAAACCTGACGACAAAAAAGATGAGAATGAACCAAGCGCGGAGCAAATTAAGGCTTGGCACAATGAGTCTTTGAAGGGATACCAGCAAATGAATACACTTAAACTGAGAGATCAGATACTAGCAAATCTTGCTGGAATCATTTCTGCTCGAAAAGGCGATGAGGAATTCAAGCAGGCTCTGTTGAAGCGTTTCTCCAAAAACGAGGAATGTGCGAAAACGATCAAAGCCCGCCTAGATACCCTTAAGTGAATCCAAACGGGCTTTGAGGCGTGAGTTGGTTCAAGGCACAGGCGGCGGGGCGGATTCCTCGTTCACTGTGCCGTCGTCGTTGATGTAGATGACACCCCATGCGCGGGCGATGCGGCGGCGACCGGGAGCGTCGAGGTCGGTGCGCTCGCCGAGTTGATATTCGATCGTGTTGATGATTGAGACGGCGAGGGCTTGGGCGGCGGGGTAGAGGACGGCGAGTTCGCCCTGCTGGGTGTCGGTGTTGAGCTTGGCGGTCTCACTGGCGGCGCGGGCGGCGACGGTTTCGGAGTGGACGGCGGCGATTTCCGCTGCGGAGGGCATGGCCATGGGGATGTGTGAGACTCCCTCGGCACTGGCGCGGGCGCTTTCTCCGGAGAGGATTTTGGTGGCGGCATCGAGCACTTCGAAGGCGTTGCCGAGGGGCGGTAAGGTGGTCGCACTGAGATCGCGATCATAGAAGGCGCGACTGGCAGGGGGAAGTAGTCCGCGTTCGATTGCGAAATCGAGCACCTGATGGAAGTGGGAGGTGTAAAGGGTGAGGCGGGCTAGGGATTTTCCGAAGGCATCGGTGAGTGGTGCTTGGGCGGCGAGGGCGAGCGGAACGTCTCCAGCTTCCTTGAGGAAACGCGTGAGCAAGGAGGCTGGGTTGCTGGATGGATCAAGAGCGGCCCAGTGGGTGGCGGTGATGAGGCGGTTGTCCGGGAACTGGCTCCAAGCGTCCCGGGCGGCGGTAAGGCTGCGGATGACGGCGGAGGTGGTGTTGGGCAGGCGGCGTGATGGCATGATGTTGGTACGGTTGGGGATGTGATTGTTGGAATGCGGATGAAAATCCACATTCGTTATTACAAGAGTGGATTTGTGCGGGTGATGGGAAGGAGAATCTTCGGGCCAGCGGATTTGTATGTGCTGCGGGGTCAATTTGGGACAAAATGGCGCATTCTTTGGCATTTTGGACCTGCACACCCCTTTCCGGGCTAGCGGGAAGGGGCATACATTCCTGTACGGAGGTATCCAGCGTAGCCGGAAGGGGTGTACAGGTCTGAAGTGCGACATTTTGCCCACTGGAAGGGGGCATACAGGACTGCACGGGGGCATCCGCTGTAGCGGAAATGGGCGTATAGGTCTGTTTTTTGACTTTTCAACTACAGCGTGCATCGCGTGCCCTGTGTGACAGTATCTCCTTTTTTTGATGCTTGTGCTTTTCCCACTCGCCGGGATTTCCTCTTCTTGCGCATCGTTGGACCGCACGCGCACTGTGGTTTCCAGAAGCTGACTACCAAACCTTCCATGAACCACACTGTTTCCGCAGCCCCAGGCACCGCGATTCAAATCCGGAACCTCAACTTCGCCTATGGCTCGAAGCAGGTGCTGCATGATGTCTCGCTCGACATCCCCGACCGCCAGGTCACCGCGTTCATCGGCCCCTCCGGCTGTGGCAAGTCCACACTCATCCGCTGCATCAACCGCATCAACGATCGCATCCCCGGCGCGCACGTCACCCATGGCTCCATCGACATCCACGGCATCGACATCCACCGCGAGGACATCAACCTCCAGGAACTCCGCCGACGCGTCGGCATGGTGTTTCAAAAATACAATCCCTTCGCCAAGTCCATCTATGATAACGTCGTCTATGGCCTCCGCATCGCAGGCGTAAAAAAACGCAGCGATCTCGATGACGCGGCGGAAAAAGCCCTCACCAACGCCGCCTTATGGGACGAAGTAAAAGACCGTCTTCACACCAGCGCCTTCGGTCTATCAGGCGGACAACAGCAGCGGCTTTGCATCGCCCGCGTCATCGCCACCGAGCCGGACATCGTCCTGATGGACGAACCCTGCGCCGCACTTGATCCACTCGCCACCCTTAAGATCGAAGAACTCATTTACGAACTGAAGAAAAAATTCACCATCGTCATCGTCACCCATAACATGTCACAGGCCACGCGTTGCTCCGACCGCACCGCCTTCATGTATCTCGGAAAACTCATCGAGTACGGAGACACCCGCCAGATTTTCGGGAAACCCGCACAAGCACAGACGGAAGCCTACATCACCGGCGCTTTCGGCTGAACCACACCCATGAACGCACTTCAGGAACAACCCGCAACCTCCACCGCCTCCGTGGAAATCCGCGATTTATGCTTCAACTACGGTTCATCCCAAGCGCTCAAGGACGTCACTCTCTCGCTCCGCAAAAACGAAGTCACCGCCTTCATCGGCCCTTCCGGCTGCGGCAAGTCCACACTGCTGCGCTGCATCAACCGCATGAACGACGAGATCGCCGGCACCCGCGTCACCAAGGGCAGCATCCACGTCGAAGACATCGACATTTATCACTCGTCAGTCGATGTCGTGAAACTCCGCCGCGATGTCGGCATGGTCTTCCAGAAATCCAACCCCTTCCCTTCCAGCATTTTTGAAAACGTCGCCTTCGGTCTGCGCATGCGCGGCGAGCGTAACCACTCGGTCATCGCCCAAACCGTCGAAGAAAGTCTCACCGCCGCCGCGCTCTGGGACGAGGTCAAGGACCGCCTCAACGAATCCGCGCTCGGCCTCTCCGGCGGCCAGCAACAGCGCCTCTGCATCGCCCGCACCATCGCTGTAAAACCACTCGTCGTCCTCATGGACGAGCCATGCAGCGCGCTTGATCCCATCGCCACCGCCAAAGTCGAAGAACTCGTCTGGCAATTGAAGAACGACTACACCTTTGTCATCGTCACCCACAACATGCAGCAAGCGTCCCGCGTTTCCGACAGGACTGCATTCTTCTACATGGGCGAACTCATCGAGTTTTCCGAAACCAAGCGCATGTTCACCAATCCGAAAGTCCGCAGGACCGAGGACTACATCACCGGCCGGTTTGGCTAAAGAACGTCGAACATCGAGCGCTTAACTTTGAACATCGAAGTGAAGAAAATTCAAATTCCTACCTAACACTCTCATGAACCAATCCCACATCCTCCACGAGTTCGATTCCTCCATGAACGGCCTCAAGGACAAGGTCTTGCTGATGGCAAGCCTCACCCGCCAGAATCTTGAGCGCTCTGTCCAATCGCTGCTTGCCCGTGACATCGACCTCGCGCGCATGGTCATCGGTGACGACTCTGAGGTGGACGATCTCCAGATGAAGATCGACCAACTCGGCATGGACATTCTCGTGCGTTTCCATCCTGTCGCTTCGGACCTGCGGCTCGTCATCACCTCGATGAAGATGGCCCACAATCTTGAACGCATCTCGGACCACGCCATCAACATCGCCAAGCGTGCGAAAAAGATCTGCAAGTCCGCCGATGCGCTGGAAACCACCATCATCGAGCCGCTCTACACAATGGCGGAAAAACTCCTACGCAACGCCCTGCTCGCCTTCACCGATTCCAATGCCGATCTCGCGACGAGCCTTAAGTCCGACGACAAGGAACTCGACATCGCCCACAAGGAAGTCATCGCGCTGCTCAGTGGCCGTCTTGAAAACTCCAGCGGCCGCGCCGAAAACTTGCTGCACCTCATCTTCGTCGCCCGCTCGCTCGAACGCATCGGCGATCTCGCCGTCAACATCGGCGAAGACTCCGTCTTCCTCACTGAGGCCCGCGACATCCGCCACGAGCATCGCAAGGCCGCCGAGTCCGAAACGGACTCCGCTTGAGCCGCACTTGGGAACTCTTAAGCCCAATGCCTTTAAGCCCGAACTCCGACGTTCAACCACAAGTTGGCTTTTTAAAACACTGAGGATCTCTGTCGTTTCATCAAAAACTCTATGACCTCTGTGGTCATGAGAGCCTCAAGCCTGATTCCGACTTCGGTGGAAGGCCGGCATTGATGTTGTTTTGGGCTTTTCTCGGTCGAGGGCGCGTGGCTATTTTCAGTTCCTATGAAAAATCAGCGATTTTACTCACTGTCGATGAAAGTCGGGGCATGGCTGGCGGCTATGATCCTGAGTGTTGGAGCAGCTAGGGGTGCCGAAACCGTGCAAGACCCGCAACCGCAGCTCCTGTGGCCGAAGGGTGCTCCGGACAAGAATGGCCTGGAAGGGCCGGAGGTCGTCAATGGCTGCATCGGAAACATCAGCATCCCCACCTTGACACTGTTTCCGGCACCCAAAGAGAAGTCCACAGGCGCGGCGGTGGTGGTGATGCCCGGCGGTGGCTTTAGCGTGGTTTGCGTGGAAGTCGAGGGCATGCCGATCGTGCGGGAATTGAATGAGCGCGGCATCACTGCGGTGATGCTCAAGTATCGCCTGCCGAACCGGCACCATTTGATTCCGGCGAACGACGCGCGCCGGGCGATCCGCACGACTCGGGCCAATGCGGCGCAGTGGGGCATCGATCCGAAGCGGATCGGCGTCTGTGGATTTTCGGCAGGCGGCCATCTGGCTAGCACGGTGACGACGGTGTTTGATGCGGGAAACTCTACCAGTGAAGATCCGGTCGAGCGTGTGAGTTCGCGCCCGGATTTCTCGATCCTGATGTATCCAGTGATCAGCATGAATGAAGAGATCTGCCACAAGGGATCACGCCATAGCCTGATGGGCGGTGAGAACCTGATCGAGCGCTATTCCAGTGAGCTTCACGTGACGCCGGAGACGCCACCCTGTTTCCTGCTTCACTGCAGTGACGACGCCACCGTGCCGGTGGATAACAGCGTGCGTTTCTATCAGGCTCTGGTCGCGCACAAGGTGCCTGCCGCGTGCCTGATTTTCGAAGAAGGCGGCCACGGCCCTGATGCCTTCAAAAAGAATCCGTCCTGGGAAGCATCACTCGACGCATGGCTCAAAAAGCGCGGGTGCATGAAGTGAGCGAGGATCGCGGATTGGGGGAAGAAAATAGGGAAGTAGTAGTAGAGTTCACTAGTAGGCTGTCAGATTTCAAATGACGCATAGTATTCTCGCCCTGTCTAAAACCCGAAAACTAAAGTTTGATAGGGCATCGTTTGGCTACAGGCCATGTGGCAAAAAAGTTATTTCGAATCACCGCACACCTCAGATCATATGTCAAAGGGTGCCATCTGAGGGAGCGTGAAATCCCCATTGCCACGTGATCGCGTAATATCGTTGTGTCCGGAATTGTGTAAGTTTCCGACCGTCAGCAAGCAATTTGCTTTCCCTTCCACACCCCCGTGGAGGGTTTCCCCCAAAACATCCCCCCCATGAAACTGATCCCATCAGGCACCCAGAGTGCTTCGGTCAAGGCTGATGCCAGCCGTCTCGCAGACTTCGTCTTGTTCACACAGCGCAGTTGTATCTTGAACCTCTCGAAAGAGTTGAACCGAGGCAACCTATCGTATCCGCAATTTTTCCTGCTCACCTATCTTACGAGCGAAGAGTATCTGACGATGACGGACATCGCGAAAAAGATGGGTCACTCGACGGCAGCGGCCACCGGCTTGGTGGATCGCATCGAGAAGTTGGGCTACGTGGAACGCGCCCATGCTTCGGAAGACCGCCGCAAGATCATGGTGCGCATCACCGCGAAGGGCACCGAAATGGTGTCCCACATGCGGAAGGAAATCGCGACTGATCTGGCAGGTATCCTTGCCTCGATGGACGAGGATGCCACGGAAACCGTGGAGCACACGAAACGCGCGATTTCCTCACGCCAGATCGCTTAATTCGGTTGCTGTGTGAGCCGGTGGGCGCAGTCACCCACCGGCAAAAACCGGCTTGAAGCCGGCTTCTAACAAGATGCGCTTCATTTCCTCGCGTTTGTCGCCTTGGATCTCAATGCAGCCATCTTTCACGGTGCCTCCGACACCGCAGGCTTTTTGCATCTTCTTCGCGAGTTCCTGTTTCTCCGCCAGTGCGATGCCCGTGAAATTTTTCGCCACCGTGACGCCCTTGCCGCCGCGATGCGCGGTCTGACGGACGATGTCCACCCGGCCGCGGTTGGTATTTTTCTGCCCGCGTTGGGAGGTCTTCACAGGCATGACAGGAGCGGCACGCGGCAGGTCTTCAGGTCCGGCAGGCAAATCCCCGAGCCCGGCCAGAGCACCGAAAGGATCGGGCATCGGATCACTTTCGCGGGCGGCTTTGCTTCCTTTGTTACGGCTCATGCGGGTCACTTCACCACCGATCCAGGAAAACTCACGCATTATCACCGGCGGGACATTTCCCGTTATTTCGATTGCTTCAAACTCGCACCGCCCTTTATGAGGCCGCGAGCAAGCTGAGGTTCCCCCACGACTCGGCAACAAAGAAAGATTCCACCTATGGCCGTCACACCAAGCAAAGATTACAAGCGCCGGGAGCGCGAGCAGAGGAAACTGGACAAGCGCATCGCCCGCGATGCGGCGAAAGAGCAGGAACTCGCCGCCAAGCAGGCCGCCGCCCAAGCCGCCGAAGAGGAGGCTTTCAATGCCAGCGAGGAAGGTATCAAGGCCAAGCAGGAGGCTGATTTCGAGGCCGAACTCGAGGCCGAACGCAAGTCTCAGAAGGTGGCTTGATTGGCAGGTCTGATGGCCGAGAAGCAGGTCATTCGTGATTTTTTTTTGCCGCCAGCAAAGCGTGAAATCATTCCCCGCCCCTCAGCGTAAGCCACCACCCACCATGAAAACCATCCTCTCCATCCTGCTTGCCGCCGCCATTTTCAGTCCACACTGGACCGCTGCGGAAATTCTTGTGAAGTCCGGGGAGAAGATCGCCTTCATGGGCGATTCGATCACTGCGGAAGGCTGGGGCAAGCCAGCGGGTTATGTGCGCCTCGTCATCGCGGGCCTCATGGCCAACGGCGTCGAAGCCGAAGCCCTGCCAGCCGGGATCAGCGGACACAAGTCCGACCAGATGCTCGCCCGGCTTGAAAAGGACGCGCTTTCCAAAAAACCCCAGTGGATGACCTTGAGCTGCGGGGTCAACGATGCCTGGCACGGTCCCAATGGCGTGCCACTCGATGAAGCCATGGCGGCCAACGGCACATTCAATGCCACCGTGGCCCAGCGCGGCACATACAAGAAAAACATCACCGAAATCATCGACCGCACGACCGCCGCCGGGGTTCGCCCGGTGATCCTCACCGCCACAGTCATCAAGGAAGAACTCGACGGTCCTCTCAACCAAATGGTGGCTCCCTACAACGACTTCCTGCGTGGACTCGCCAAGGAGAAGAACGTGCCGCTCGCCGATCTCAATGCGATGTGCCACGAAGCCATCAAGGCCGCCAACAAACCCGGCACCAACATTCTCACATACGACGGCGTCCACATGGGCCCCGAGGGCAACCAACTCATGGCCACCGGCGTGCTCCAGGCATTCGGATTGGACAAGGATCAGATCGCCAAAGCCAAAGCCGCCTGGGCTCCTTTGCTAGAAGCCGGAAAAATCGACGACGAAAAACGCGCCGAAGCCCGCCGTGACCTTCAGGAAAAAGCAGAGAAGGAAAAGGCCGTACCTGCGGCAAAATGAATGCATCTCGCAGCAAAGTCACTTTGCGGCGAGACGCCGCAACCACCTGACACCATTCATTGGAAAAACACGCGTACGATGATCCAGATGGCGATGGCACCGACGATATCGAGGAGGATTCCGGAGCGGATCATGCGGGGTAGCGGGACGAGACTGGTCGCATAAGCGAGGGCGTTGGGGCCTGTGGAAACCGGCAACATGAAACCGAAGCTACACGCCAGACCGGTGGCGAGGGCGACAGGCAGGACGGGCAAACCGGACTGTTGGGCGACTGCAATCATCAGCGGGACCATCACATTGGCGGAAGCGGTGTTCGATGTGGCTTCGCTGAGAACCAAGCTCATGGCGATGCCGGCGGCGACGAGCAGCCACAATCCCGGCTGGCCTAACAGCGACACCATGCCATCGCCCATCGCAGCGGCGAGTTTCGTCTGGAAGATGAGATTTCCCAGAGCCAAGCCGCCGGCAAAGAGGAAGATCGTGCCCCAGTCGATTTGTGCGGCCTGCCGCCATGTGAGGGTGAATTCCCATTTCTTCAGACTCACCGGCAGGAGAAAAACCAGCAACCCGCAGAGAAGGCCGACGGTTTCCTCCGGAAGGTAGCGGGCCATCCACAAGGTGGCAGGGGTTTTGCCGCCATGGATGAGTTCCACCAGCCCGGGCCACATCCAGAGGGAGAGGGCCGTGACAAAGATGATGGCGGAATTCCGCTGACCCGGAGTGATGGGCCCCTGTGACGCGCGTTGACTGCGCAGCTCGTTGTCCATGGCGCGGCGATCCGTGAAGGCCAGCCCTCGTGGTTTCATCCTCCAGAGCAAGAAGGCCATCAGGACGAAGACCAGCGGGACCGCGAGCTTCATCCAATCGAAGAATGAAATGGAAATTTTTCCCAGATCCTTGAGGAACCCCATCGTGATGATGTTAGGCGGCGTGCCGACAGGAGTGCCGAGGCCGCCGATGGAGGCGGAAAAAGCGATGAGCAGGACGAGATCGCAGGTCGCCCGGCGATTTCCGGAAAGACCGGGACAGGAATTGAGCACGCCGAGTGCGATGGGCAGCATCATCGCTGTGGTCGCCACGTTGCTCATCCACATAGAAAGCAGCGCGGTCATGCAGCCGAGCGCGGCATACAAAGTGAAGGGCGAACGGGTAACGCCACGACGGGTAAGCAGCCATAGCGCCATCCGCCGGTCCAGGCCATGGATGCGCATGGCTTCGGCGAGAAAAAAACTGCCCATGAAAAGGAAGATCGATGGATGGGCGAAAGGCACCAGCACCTCCTTGTCCTTGGCGACACCCAGGGGAATACAAAGCGCCGGGGCCAACAGCGCGGTAGCGGCCATCGGAATGGCTTCGGTGAGCCAGAAGATGATCGCCAATGCCAGTGCTGCGGATAAGCGCTGCGCCTCCGGTGTGAGACCGGGAATGGGAAAAACCAGCAACAGAAAAAACACCGCAGGCCCGAGGACAAAGCCCACCCTGCGGCGCCAGTCTTCGAATTTCTCCTCTGCGGGAGACATCAGGGATGGTGGCTCGGGTTCTTCCATGGATGGGTGTCTGCGATTTCGCACTTCATGCCAATGTGAGCCGCTCAGTCAATCGTATCGTCATGGGGTGTTCGATGCCGAAGGGTCTCGAAGGTCTCAGTTTCTTCGCGTTTTTCTTCCCTGCTCACTGATCACTGATCACTGCTCACTTCCCTCTAATCACACGCTTTTCAGCCAATCCAAACGAAACTGGAGCTTCATTTGTCGCGCGGGTGATGGATTGGGATAGAGCACCGGATACCATGCGCTCATCACCGCCGCACGCGCGATCAAACAATGGTGAAGTGCCATGAGATCGATCTTTCCTCCCGCCGTTTCGTAGGCTGTTAGAATCGCGTCCGCAGTCTGATGATCCTTATCGAGGATTCTCGCGTTCCAAATGATCGAGGCGAGATCCCACTCGACTGGACCGCTAAACGTATCCTCCCAGTCCGTCCAAAGAAGGCCGGTGCTTGTGTTCAGCAAGTTTCCCGGATGCGCATCTCCGTGGAGGGGCTGACAGGGAAACTCTCTCAATACAGCCAGCGAGAAAACCAAGTGTTTCTCAAGCAAACGCAGAGTTTCTAACGGAAAAAGCCCGCGTTGTTTCAGAGTCTCCAACAGCTCGATGCTCTCCGTCAGAATCGCGAATTCCGGAAGCGTTCCTTGAAACGACCGCATGTGCAGGTGGCACTGGTAGAGCGTCCGGCCGATCAAGTGTGGTTCTGGAGCGGCATCGATGGCAGTGACAAACTGCCAGAAGTTGAGCGCATAACCGAGATGTTCATAAGGCCCGGGCGGAAGTTCGGGATGCACGGGGATGACGGGCGCTCCATGACTGGCGAGGTGCATCGCGATGGCGTTCTCACGCTCAAACCATCCAGTGCCTTGGCGAGGGCCTTCGCGATCGGTGACAACGCGGGCGACGAGCGTTTCCGTGAGCCGGAGGACCAGGGTGTTGCCGTTTTGCAAGATGTCGCAGCGATCGGGTACCATGCCCTGGGCGGTGGCCGTTTCAGTGGCGGCGCGGATGGGAAGTTCGAGTGCGGCTGCGATCATGTGGTCCAGAAAAGATAGAGGTAGGAACGGGGCTTTCGCCCCGCTCCCCCCTCCGAACCGTGCGTGCGGATCTCCCGCACACGGCTCTCCAGTCAGTGGTTTGCTCCGTTACGGAGGCTCGCGAATTCTATTTCTCGGGCGTCTAGCAGGCA
>JANMLQ010000324.1:0-16618 GCA_031372635.1 Akkermansiaceae bacterium
AGCCATGACCCGTAAACGAGGGCGAGCTTGTTGGTGCAGCAGGAATCCCCGGATGAACCGGCGGATTTTTCCTGAGGGTGTTCGGAGCAGCATTCTTTGGACATGGTGTGGCGGTGTCAGGTGTTGGTTGGTGGCGGGAGGTTTCCCGGTTACGGAGGATGAATCAAACTCAAATACGTGCGCCGAGGCGCGGGTGGGCGGCTTGGGCGGCGTTGTCCTTCACCTTTTCAGATGTCGGATCCCAGTGAAGGGTTTGTTTGGAATCCATGGCGACGATGGCGAGCTGGCCGAATGAGGCAGCACGGTGGGCGGCTTCCGCCGGGGCGACGGTGAGTTTGCGCGAGCGCACGCAGTCGATGAAATTCTGATAGTGGCTGGGCGGTTTGGTGTCGAAATCCGCAGGAAGATTGGTGAGCAGCGGGTGGCGAGGATCGCCTTTGGTGTCGTCGAGTTTGTCGGAGGCGGTGATCGTGCCGCGGTTGACGTGGATCCAGCCTTTCTCGCCGGTGAACTTGGTGCCGCCGAAGTCGCTGCGGACTTCAAGCATGCGGCCATCGGCGAAGGTGCCCTGATAGCTGTAGTTGACGTAGGTGTTGAGGAACTCGTGGTTACCGGCCTGGCCCTTGCCTTCCATCTTGACCGGGCCGGTGCAGTCGAGTCCGAGCGACCAGAGCGCGATGTCCACATGATGGCCCACCCAGTCTAAAAGTTGGCCGCCGCCGAAGGAGTTGTGCCAACGCCAGTTCCACGGGTGGATCAGCGGGTGATAGGGGAAATCCGCGCCTGCGGGGGCGCTGTAGGTTTTCCAATCGAGATTCGCGGGCGGCTTGCCGATCATCTCGGCGACTTTTTCCTTCGGAACGTGCTGCTTGACGTTCATGCCCGCAGGCGTGCCGCACTCGAAGCGGGTGATTTTCCCAAGCGTGTTGTTCTCGATGAGCGCCTTGAAGCGGCGGAACTCACCGCCGAAGCGCTGCCAGCAGCCGGTCTGCCAGACGCGATTGTTTTTCTTGAGGGCGTCCACCAGCAAACGGCCTTCGGCGAGGCCCCAGGTGAAGGGTTTTTCGCCATAGACATCCTTGCCCGCGTTGGCGGCATCGATGCCGATCCGCGCGTGCCAATGGTCCGGCGTGGCGAGGCTGACGACATCGAGTCCGGGGTGTTGGAGCAGCTCGGCGTGGAGTGCGTAGATCTTGCAGTCGGTGTTGTTGTAATGGGCATCCACTTTTGCCTTGGCGGCCTTGGCCTTGTCCGCATCCACATCACACACGGCGACGACTCGCACACCCTTGATGTTGAGGAAATTCCCCATGTTGCTCATGCCTTGTCCGCCGACGCCGACGCAGCCCATGGCGATCTCGTCGTTTGCAGAACCTTCCTGCGCACGGAGGAAAGCCATCGGCGCAAGTCCGAGGGCGGCGGCACCGGTGACGAGGAAACGACGGCGCGGGATGGTGGTGATGTTTTGACTCATGAAGTTGCGCCGGGATACGAGGGCCGGGAAACCGGTTCTTTCAGCAAAATCCCCCGCACTACCTGATAGGATAGGGGGGGCTATTGCTGACAAGGCGAGAACTTGGATTACGCCGAACAATGAAGTTGAACCGAAAAAAACGCAGAAATGATCCCCATTTGCGATCTTGCGTTCTCTGCGGTTAAATCAATGTGTTCCAGACCAAGGTCTCATGAGTATTGTCCCTTGCTCAATGCAGCGGGGCAGTAAAGGCCCCGCCTCCTCAACCAAGCTTCGGTTCCCAGCCTTTGCGGTAGGCGCGCTTGAGCATGGCTTTCACTTCGGGCAGGCCGCGGGCTTCCATGTTTTGCATGTCCCAGTTGATCTTCTTGCCGAGGCGGACGGAGAGGTTTCCGGCGAGTACCATTTCCGTTAGAGGGCCGGCGTGATCGACGAAGTTGGAGACGGGTTTCTCGCCTTCACCACGGATGGCGCGGCAAAGCTCCTGAGTGGGTCCGCCTTTCACGCGTTCATAGACGGGCTTGATAGTCTTGGCCTTCTCGCGGAGTTTTTCCGGAAAAACGACGGGCGCGGAACTGCAGTAGGCGTCGTTGACGAAGATGCAGCCTTCAGTGCCGACGAAGACTTGGCCGAACTCTTTGTTGAGCTTGAGGTCGGCGGGGATACCGGGCGGGCGCATGAATTCCGCGTCGTTGTTCGGATCGTTCACGCCATCCTGCCAGATGACTTTGACTGCGGCGCGTTTGCCCTTGGCGGGAAACTGATAGACGATGGTCGAGCGTTTCGGTGCGGTGTTTTCGTCGAACTCGGAGACCTTGCTGGACTCGACGATGAAGTCGCCCTTGAGATCGAGCGCGTAGAAGGCGGAGTTCATGCTGTGGCAGCCGATGTCACCCAGCGCACCGCAGCCGTAGTCCCAGAAGCCGCGCCATGCGAAGGGGTGAATCTTCGGGCTGTAAGCGCGATCGGTGGCGCAGGTGCCCTGCCAGACATCCCAGTTGATGTGGGCGGGCACGGCCTCGGCGGGGAACTGGAGACCTTTGCCCTGCGGCCAAATCGGGCGGTTGGTCCAGTAATAAACTTCCTTCACTTCACCGATGAGTCCGGCTTCGAGCCACTCGCGCAGGACGCGGGTGCCGGCCATGGTGGCACCTTGGTTTCCCATCACTGTTAGAACGCCTTTTTCCTTGGCGAAGTTTGCCAGAGCGCGGGCTTCCCACAGTGAGTTGCACATTGGCTTCTGCACCATCACCGGCTTGCCATGGCGGATCGCCTCCACGGCGATGGGGAAGTGCATGTGATCCGGTGTGGAAACGGTGACCACGTCGATCTGATCGGCCACGCTTGCGAACATCTCGCGGTAGTCTGAGAAGGTTTTGGCCTCGGGGAAATTCTTGCTCGCGCGCTCAACGTGCCTTGCGTCGATGTCGCAGAGGAAGGCGATGCGGTTGCCCGGGGAGATTTCCGAGATGTCGCTGCCACCCTTGCCGCCACAGCCGACGGCGGCGACGTTGAGGATTTTGGAGGTCTTGTCCTGGCCTAACAGAATGTTGGGGGCAAACGCGGCTCCTGCGAGCGCTGCGGTGGACTTGATGAAACGGCGGCGGTCTGTGGTGTGCATGGTCGTGGATACGTGAGAAATCGTCGTTTCTGGCAAGGTTATCGTTTCCTCCTCAGGCGCTTGCCGGTGAGGCGGGAGGCGATGAGATTCGGGCAGCGGCCGTTGTTGCGTAGCTGCTCGCAGTTCGCCTCGATCTTGAGCGTCTGGCGCGCGGGCTTGAAGCCGAGGCGGCGGGTGACGCAGTCGTTGAGCAAGTCGATGTGGGCGTCCTCGAATTCGACCACGCGGCCGCAGTCGATGCAGACGAGGTGGTTGTGCGAGGGCTTGTCGAGGAAGTTGGGGTCGTAGGTCGTTTGGTTGTCGCCGAGGTCGATCTCGCGCAGCAAGTCCGCCTCCACCATCAGGCCGAGCGTGCGGTAAACGGTGGCGCGCGAGATGTCCGTGCTGGCCTTGCGGACGCGGTCGAAGAGTTCCTCGGCGGTGAAGTGCTCGTCTTTGGAAAACGCGGACTTGATGATCATCTCGCGCTGGCCCGTCCGACGCAGACCTTTGCGCCGGATGAAATCATCGAGCCGTTCCTGAATTCCTGCGTCCATGGGCGGAAGCTAGGAGTTTCCCGCAGCCACGGGAAGCGGAAACATGCCTCAGTGGCTGTCTGCAAAAACGGGGGATGGGTTTTAAGCATGCCGAATCGTGTTTGTATGGCCGTTCTCCATTTAGCGTGCCCGTTTACCTTCTGCGTCACGGTTTCAAGATTTGGATTTCCGGCGGGGAAGCAGCGGATGCAAGAGCTGGCCGGCGTAGCTGCGGGGAAACGGTTGCGATAGCCCGAGTTCGGATGGTTCATGGCCGGGGTGGCGGTAGGTTCCGAAAAGCAAATCCATGAGCGGCGATAGGTTGGCATAATTGCCCGCGAAGCGATCTTTCGCATGGTGCCAGTGGTGCAGTTCCGGCGCGCCGACGAGCATCCGCAATGGCCCGAGAGGTAGGCGCACGTTGGAGTGAATGTAGATCGCCCAGATGCCACGGAACGCGGTGAATCCAGCTAGCGTGGAGAGATCGAAACCCATTAGAAACGCGGGCAAGTTGATCAGCCCGACAGTGTAAACCGTATCGAGCGGATGCTCGCGGTGCGCGGCCAGCCAATCGAGATGTTCGGCACTGTGATGCACGGCATGAAAGCGCCAGAGAAAAGGCAGCCGGTGCTGGATACGGTGGCCCCAGTAGATGAAAAGATCGCTGAAGAAAACCACTTCAAGGGCCTGAAGCCACCACGGTTGCGCATGGACCATGGCGCGGAACGAGGCGGGGATGATGACTGACAACCACGGTGCGCACATGGCCAGCGCCCCGAAAACCAAGCTGCCCCACAGCAGGTATTGGCCGAGAAAAAAACAAAGGTCAGTGAGCCAGCCGGGCCGGAAGATGCGCTGGCTTTTCGCGGGGAAACATTTTTCCAAAGGTGAGAAGATCACGAGCAGGATGATCAGACTCAGTAGCGGAGCCGCGAAAAAGTAGAGGGCGTCCCGGATCATTTGTTTGAAGGCTCAGAGTTGTGTTTCGCATTCGATTTCGCAGGCGGCTCGATGAGTTTTTTCACGTCCTCGCGACGAAAGATGACGTCCAGATGCTTGCTGGACGGCATGAGGGTGCTTGGGTTCACCGGCGTGGCTTCTTGTTCGTTGGGTTTGTTATCCACCAGCGGCTCGACGAGTTGTTTCACGTCCTCGCTTTTTAAAAGGCGGCTGGGGTTTTTGGTCGATCCCAATAACGCGTCTTGTTGTGCGGTTGGAGGCTGCACTTCCAGCATCCGGCGGATGTCCTGATCGTTCATGATGATGCCGGACTTGGAACTGCTGAGCATCAACTCGCGTTGGGCACGCACCTCATCATCCGTGACGACTCGCGCTGGCATGGTGCCGGGCATGGGCACGGCGAAGCCGCTTTCAGCATCGGGTTCATCCGGCGCGCTGGTGACAAGCGCGGGCTTCGCGGGTTCATCGGGTTTTTTCTTCGAGGAAAACCACACAAAGACCGCGGCGGCGGCGATGGAGAACAGCAGGACGAAGAGTTTAAGAGGCTGGGATTTCATGGTGGATGGGATTGGTGAAACGGTAACGATTTCGGCAGCTTATCGGATACAAGAGTGCCGTGTGTAAATGGCGTGTCAATTCTCGTGACGACCGGAGGATGGCCGTTAGCGCGGCACGGCGATGATGCTGCCGCCACGGTCGAGGTAGATCTCGCCGAGACCTTCCACAGCCGCGATGAAATCCGGGATTTCATCCGGCTCTACCAGCATCAGGGCGGTGGACCAGACTTCCGCTAGTGCGGCGCTGGTGGCGGACACCCAGAGCCGCTTGCAGGGTGAAACTGGCATGGCATCCTCGCCGCCGGGATGGACGAAATGCACGCCCTGAATGCCGGTGCCGGATGCGCTGAGTGCTTGATCCGTTAGAGTGATGCGGTGGTTGCCTTCATCACCTGCGAGATCGACCGGCCATGCGCCAGGGCCGATGGCGAGCAGCGAGCTGGCACCCGCGCAAAGCAGCGCATCCTCCACGCCCCAATCGACGAGAAAGATCTTGAGTTGATCTAGTGCGAAGCCTTTGCCGATGCCGCCAAGGTCGATCTCGCGGCCCGGCTCCTCGCAGGTGATCGCGGCGACATCCGGATGGATGACGAGCCTGCCGTTAGAAACTGGAGCGGGGCCGGTGCCACCGGATTTGAGATGCGCGATGTGTTTCCCGAGTGTGATGTCGAACAAGCCGCAAGTATCGGCGCAGGCTTGCAGTGCGATCAGCAGACACTGATGGCAGCTATCGCTGACATAAAGCGTCTCGCCGGCGCGCAGGTGGTTGATGCGGAAAACATCGCCGCCCTCGAAGAAGCGACTGAGACGGGCCTCCATGGTGTCGAGCTGCTCGATGCACTCTCTGAATATGCCGTTCGCGGTCGTTTCCTCCACGCCGCGCAGGTGCAGGGAGAAAGTGGTGCGCATCGCCTCATGGGTGAAATGGCGGGCATCGTGCAGCAGCTCCGGGGTGTTCATCGCTCCATCCATTTTTTCCAGACGTCGTTTCTAACAAGTAACAGCACGGGCACTTCCGCGCGCAGGCCGCGCGGTAGGGGAGTGTGAGTGGAGCTGAGCATGGCGGTGACCTCATCGGCGGATTCCGGCATTGCGAAAACGAGTGGCAGGCCCGCGATTTCCGGCACCGGGGATTTCCAGTAGCCGATCTCCGAATAGTCCCGCAGATACCATGGCAGCGGCCAGTAATCGCTGCCCACTACGGCGATGGGTTCGAGCGATCCGCCGGAGCTGAGTTGCTTGAGCCATGACTCCAGGCTTTCCACATCGCGCCGGGTGGGAACGTATGCGAAGGGGTTGCGATCATCGGATGCGAGGCGGCCGGATGCGAAGCGCGATTGCCGGAGCTGGGTGAAAACGCAGAGAACAGTTAGAGCGGCGAGAACGATCTTTACCCGTGTCGTGTGCTTGTGGAAATCCGCGACTGCAAAACCCGCGAGCAGACAAACATGCGCCCATGGCAAGCAGGCGAGCCACGGCGTCTTGTAAGCGATGATCGAGTAGATGGCGAAGTGCCCGGCAGCGGCGTAGGCGGTGAAACGAATGACTGCTCTGCGGGTCATCGTTTCCGCATCGCGGCGGAATGTGGCGGCATACGCAAGAAACGCGAGAATCACCAGCGGCGTGCCAAACCACCAGAGACCGGCGGATTTTTGCGGCATTGCGAGAAGCTGGAAATAGTATGCGGCGGACTTGTCGTGACCTTCCACGGTTTCATATACGAAGAAGGTGCGCACCGCATCGATGGCACCCTGCGGATGGCGGAATCCATCGGTGTAAAAACCGCCTGCGGTGATGACGGCGGCGACAATCACGATGACGGAAGGTTTCCAATAACGACGCCACAATGCAGCCGCGCCGACATTCATGATTGCAGCACGGTGTTCCAGCGCGAGCAGCAGCGCGGCCCCGGTCCATGCGATGATGCTGATGGCGAAACTCTCCTTGGTGGCGAACATCAGCCCTAACAGAATTCCCGCGATCACCGGGCGCGGCCTGCCTGCCAGTATGAACAACGCCAGCATTCCGAACAGCACCAACAATGACTCGTGGATGAACATCCGACTGTAGTAAATCAGCAGCGGCGAGCTGGCCAAACATGCGGCGGCGAGCAGCATCGGCGCATCACCGAAGCGCCTGCGCCAGAGCAGCGGCACGAAAAGCAGCAGCGATCCGGCGATGGCGGGCAGCGTGCGCAGAGTGGATTTCGTGAACTCACGCCAGCCATTCTCGCCATGCAGTTTGCAGAGCGGGATCACGAGATCCGCGAGCAGCGGGCCGTGGTAATGTTTCGGATCGAAACGTCCGCCCGCAGGCTCCATGCGCCGTGCAGTGATGCGCGCGCCGGTGGCTTCATCCGCATGGAAGGGACGGCTGGCGAGATCGTCGAAACGCAGGAAGACCCCCGTGACGATCACGCAGATCCAGCAGACGATGATGACGGCGCGTTTCATCAACCGGCGGGATACGATGAAAGAATCCATGCAGCGGCAATGTTAATCTCGGCCACACGACATGCCCGGAAACACGAATGAAATCCTGCTAGTCACCCCGGTGTGGAACGACTCCTCGCGCCTCGCCGACTATGGCGCGGAACTCGCCAGAGCACTCGCCACATTTCCACTCAAAGTCCGCTGGTTGATCGCGGACGACGGTTCTGATGCTAGCGAACACGTGAAACTCAGCGCACTGCGTGACACCATCTCACAGACCTATCCGGGCGTGGAACTGCATTTCGCCGCAAGCCACCATGGCAAAGGCTCGGTGGTGCGCGAGGCATGGGCGCTCGCTCCTGACGCCGCATGGCTCGCCTTCGTGGATGCGGACGGCAGCGTGACCGGCAAAGATTTCCTGGAACTCATCGCCAAAGCGGCCGCCACCGGGCGCTCCGTGCTGGGCATCCGCAAACGCACTGCCACCACCCGCATCGTCGAGAGTCCGTGGCGCGGTGTGTTTCATCGCGGGTTTCTGTTAGCCGCGCGGCTGCTGTTGGGCCTGCGCTGCCAAGACCCGCAATGCGGCGCGAAGGTGCTCAAGGGCGATGACTATCGCCGCATCGCTGGACGACTGCGCGAAAACGGCCTCGCCTTCGATTCCGAACTGCTATCTACACTCGCAAAGAGCGGCGCGGAATGGACGGAAGTGCCGGTGAACTGGACCGAGAAAAAAGGCGGCAAGGTCAAGCCGCTGCGCGATGCTTGGGGCATGCTAGCAGCGCTGCTGAGGGTGAGGAAGAAACTAACAGGTGCGGGATAATGTTGGCCCCCGAATGCCCGGGCCACAGTGGCGCGAGTATTCTGTAACCTTATGATAGCAAGCAACCTCAGAGATTCCTTGCGGCCGCGAAGCGCTGCCACAGGCGTGCCGCGCCTTGGCTTGTGGCGCTGCGCACCGCCGCCCATGAAGTGTCGGTCTTCGCCTCGCGCTTCACGCCCAGGCGGTGATCGCACAACGCGGTGAGCCGCTCACGCGTGACGGAATCCAGGATTTCCCCTTCAAACGAAACCTTGGAGATGAACGAGGCGACCGTTTCCGAACCCAGCGTCCCGTTCAGAGTCGCGCGCGGACTGGCGTGCAATGTGGTCTCCGGAGTGCCGGGCCTGTCGTTTTCCACCACGTCCGTCAAAGCCACGCGCACCCGCAGCGTGGTCGGCCCTGGCACGGATGCGATTTTCAGCTTGCTGCCGAGTTCGGCTTGCAGCGAGCCGCTCAGATACGCCGCGAGCTGTTCCTTCACTTCCGCACTGATACCCGGCGTGCCGATCACGCTTGTGACCGGATCGATCATCACGCTGTCGTATTTTTTCAGATCCGCTCCGGGTTTCACGAAGGCGGAAACCGCGTCGGCAGTGCCGTAGCCCGCGTCGAGCTGTTGGTAGTTGCTGAGAAAACCGGAAGGCGAGCGGCCGCCGGTGGAACAGGAAGTGACGGCGAGAGCGGCTCCCGCCATGGCGATCACGCCGATGCGATGGATTGATTTCATGGGATGGATGTTAGGTTTCACACACAAAGGCGCCTCACGCGCCTCGTTACGCCACAAGTCTTAGTCAGGCTTCCGCAGGCAGGTCAAGGTCTGGCCCATTCATGGGAAAATCCAAAGCCCGCCTGCCACCGGTCAATGTCCCTCGCCGCCGCCGGCATCAAACCTTTCCGTCTGCATCCGGTTTTACCAGATCAACGCCCGCGTCATAGTCCCACTGCTTGTCGATCAGCGGGGCGAGGATTCCTCGTACGGATTCTAGCAGCGCGGGATCGTAGGGTTCTTCATGCCATTCCACATTGCTGAGGACCGCCTCCGCGCGGGAGGTGCTGAACATCGTGGTGGGGATCGCCGCGTTTTGACTCGCGAACTGCATCGCGAGCTTGCTGATCGGCACGCCTTGGCTGCGGCAGAAATCCGCGGCGACTTTGGCTAACTGTCGTTCCGCCGGAGTGGCGGGATGCCAGTCGGCGGGGCCGTTGTCGGTGAGGAGTCCGCTGCTGAATGGCGAGGCGTTGATGATGCCGATGTTTTTCTCCGCGCAGAGCGGTAGTAGTTCT
This sequence comes from Akkermansiaceae bacterium, assembly GCA_031372635.1. Lineage (GTDB taxonomy): Bacteria > Verrucomicrobiota > Verrucomicrobiia > Verrucomicrobiales > Akkermansiaceae > Luteolibacter. The sequence goes on from JANMLQ010000324.1 coordinate 9,667, forward strand.
AGCAGGCGCGTGTCGTTGAGGCAGTAATGATTGTGGACGAGGCCGGCATCCACTTCGCATTCGCTGAAAATGCGCTGCCATAGATCCATCGGATAGATGCCGAAGCTGACGGCTCCGATGCGCCCCTCGGCTTTGAGTTCGCGCACGGCATCGAGTCCCTCGCCGAGCGCGCATTCGCTGTGCTTACGGCCCTGATACTCGATGTCGTGGATGTGGATGATGTCGAAATAGTCCGTGCCGAGACGTTGTGCGCTCTCATCGAGTGAGGCGCGGATGCGGTCGCGCGAATAGTCGAGCGTGTCCTCGCCATAGCTGCCGGGGCTGGTGTATTTTCCGACCTTGGTGGAAAGGTAGTAGCAGTCGCGTGGCACGTCCTTGAGCGCCTTGCCGAGAATCGTTTCCGAGCGCGTCGCAGCATAGGCGGGTGCGACATCGAAGTAGTTGATGCCGTAATCCAGCGCAGCGTGAACGGCGCGGATGGCGTCCGCCTCGTCCACCGGATGGAAGACTCCGCCTAATGAGGATGCGCCGAAGCTCAGCGATGAAACATTCAGCCCGGTGCTGCCGAGTGGGTTGGTTTTCATGAATTCAAATGAGAGTTTTCACAGCGCATCTCAGTGCAGCCAAACGTAGAGCACGCCGACCAAGGTCAACAGGTATAGCGTGACCATCCGTGGATCGCTGGCTCCGGTGATGCGGCCTTTGAGAAACGCCAGCGGATGATACCAACAGACCTTGGCGACTTCCTTGGGGTCCATCGCAGGAGTCATCAGGCTGGTGATGACGTAGATCAGCACGCAAAAGACGGTGAGCATGGGGCCGACGAGCATGAAGGGAATGCCGAGGCCGCCCTTGGGATCGGAGACGAGTCCGGTGAAGTCCTTGTGCGCCTTGGCCTCACCGAGGATCATTTTTCCAATGCCCGGCATATCGACGAGGAAGTAGATCACGCCGATCAACGAGCCGATGTAGAGCGTGGCCATCGCGGCTTGTTTGGTGCCGCGTTTCCACATCACTCCGAGCACGAACACCGTCGTCACGGCCGGCGCGAAGGTCATCGGGATCTTGTTGATGGCCTCGAAGATAGTGCCGAACTGGTCGCCTTGCGTGGACCACAGCATCGCCAGAATCATGATGACGCCGGTGGCGATGCGGCCGATGTGAACTACCTTGTCGTCGGGAGTGTTAGGACGCACACGCTTGACGATGTCGAGCGAGATCAGAGTAGCGCAGCTATTGAGCGCGGCGGCCATGCAGCTCATCAGTGCGGCGGCCATGCTGGTGGCGAGCAGACCTTTGAGACCGACGGGGATCAGGTAGTTGATCAACATCGGCAGCATCGTGTTGTAGTCCGGCTGGCCTGTTTCCGCGACGTTGAGCAACTGGAACGCGCCCTTCTGCCAGAGCACGTAGCCGACGATGCCCGGCAGCACCATCAGGAACACCGGAGTGATTTTTAGAAACCCGGCGAACAGCGCTCCGTTCTGGCCGTCCTTGAGGCTCTTCGCGCCGAGCACGCGCTGGACGTGCGTTTGGTCCGCGCACCAGTACCAGATGCCGAGAATCGGGTAGCCTAACAAAACACTCAGCCATGAGAAGCCATTGAGGTGGCCCTGCTCGTTGATGACCGGCTGCAGCATATTCAACTGCCCCGGCATGACGGATGCCTTGAAAGTGGCGACGTCATTCACACCGACTCCCGGCAGCGCCCTGATGCCCAGCACTGTGACCAGTGTGGCACCTAACAGCAGTAGGCAGACCTGAATGTTTTCCGTCATCACCACCGCCTTCAATCCGCCGAGGATCGTGTAGGTGACGGTGAACAGCGAGAGCACGATGATGGTCCACATCATCGGCACGCCGAGGAAGCTCTCGAACACCTTCGCCGCCGCGAATAAGCTGATACCGATGTGAATCAGCAACGCGCCGAGCAGGCCGATGATGGCGAGAAATGTGCGCACTTGTGGGCAATAGCGCCGCTCCATGAATTCCGGCAGCGTGGAAACCCCGGAGTTGATGTAAAACGGAGCGAACACCAGCGCCAGCGACATCAGCGTGAAACACGCCATCCACTCGAAGTTGCCAATCACCATCCCGTCCTTGGCTCCACCTGCGGCCAGACCTACGAGGTGCAGCGTGGAGATGTTGGAAGTGAAAACCGCCGCGCCTACCGTGAACCAGCCGAGCGATTTGTTCGCGAGGAAGTATTGCTGGGACGAGGAGTTCTTGCGGTAGCCGATCCAGATTCCGAAGGCGGTGATTCCGATCAGGTAGATGGCGATCACCGCCACATCTATGGGATTTACGGTCATGGGTTTTGTTAGGTTTTACTAGGTCTGGATCTGCACTTTGATGACGTCGTCTTTTGCAAACGCACGCTGCATCGCCTGCGGGAGATCGTTGAGTGGAAACACTTCGCTGATGAGCGGTTCGAGATTCACGCGGCCCGTCGCGACGAGGCGGATCGCTTCATCAAACACGTTGCCGTAGCGGAATGAGCCGATGAACTGAATCTCACGCGCCATGATTTGGTTGGCGGGCAGCGGCACGTCGTCCGAGCCAAGCGTGCCGATCTGCACGATGGTGCCGCCGGGGCGCACTAGATCAAAAGCCTGCCGCAATGCGGGCGGCGCACCGGATGCCTCGAAGATCACATCGAAACCATCACCCGTCAGCTCGCGCACCTGCTCTGCTAGGTTTTTCGAGGCGGGATCGAGCACGGCATCCGCGCCCTGCTGGAGCGCGGTTTCGCGACGCTGCGCGACCACGTCGCTCAGTGTGACCGGAGTTGCACCGAAGGCTTTTGCAGTGATGACGACTAGCAGGCCGATCGGGCCACCGCCGGTCACGAGCACGCGTTTCCCTGCGATGGAACCCGCGCGTTTCACCGCGTGAAGAGCGACTGCGAATGGCTCCATCATCGCACCAAGCGCATCCGACATCTGCGGTGGTAGCTCGTGGCACTGGTCGGCTCTAACGGTTACGAATTCCGCGTAAGCACCATCCGTCGGCGGCGTGGTGCTGGCGCTGCCGAGCATGATCGTTTTCCGGCAGAGATTGCCGCGTCCGGATTTGCAGTAGTCGCAGAAACCACAGGCTCTAGCGGGATTCACGGTGACACGCGTGCCGATGGCGGGATGGCTCACATCCGCTGCCGCAGCGACGACTTCGGCGGTCAGTTCATGACCGAGAACGAAGGGCCGCGTGGGCACGAATGCACCGCAGCAGCCGTGTTCGTAATAGTGCATGTCCGAGCCACAAATGCCGACTTGGCGGACCCGCAGCAGAACCATTCCCGATCCTGGCTCCGGGCGGGGCATTTCCTGAACTCGGAGATCCTTGGCACCATGCAGCACGCCGGCGAGCATGGTATTTTTTGATGATGGGTTGTCTTTCACACGTGCCCTGCCTATCCGAAACACCCGCCGCCGTCCAACTGCCAATTTGCGCGACGCCCGCCTAGCGACATCCGTGGAAATGGTTTGTCGCCGCAGTGCGTATCCGCCACGTTTCCCACCGAACATCAAACCACGCATCCCCATCATGAAGAACCGCATCCCACACCCCGCCGCTTCTTTTCGGAAAACCATCGCGTCACTCGCATGGACCGCGCTCATCGCCGCGCCGCTCGCCGTTCACGGCCATGAGGACATGAGCAAGCCGGTCATCACCACCGAGGTTCGCAAAGGCGCGGATGGAAAAGACGTGGCCTACATGTTTATCGACGGCATCAAGGTCCACGAAGAGGACGTGACCAAGCAACCGCTGCCGCCGGTGGTCACTCCGGGCGAACCCGCCGGATTTTTCGCAGCGCCAGCCGATGCGATCGTGCTCTTCGATGGCAGCGAGAAGGCACTCACGGAAAACTGGACGGACAACAAGGGCGCTCCCAGCGGATGGAAGGTGGTGGATGGCGCACTCGAATCGGTGAAAAAAGCCGGCTACATCCAGACCAAACAAAGTTTTGGCTCCTGCCAGGTTCATATCGAATGGGCGGCCCCCGCGAAGGCCGAGGGCGACGGCCAGGGACGCGGCAACAGCGGCGTGTTCCTCATGAACCAATACGAGTTGCAGGTGCTCGATAGTTTTAAAAACATCACCTATGCCGATGGTCAGGCGGGCGCGCTCTACGGTCGCAGCAAGCCACTGGTCAACGTCTCTCGCAAACCTGGAGAATGGCAGAGCTACGACATCATCTTCCACCGTCCGCTCTTCGATCAGGCAGGCAAGGTCACGCGCCGCGCGACGTTCACCGTGATTCACAACGGCGTGTTGGTTCAGGATCATGTGGTTTTGAGCGGCGGCACCGGCTGGAACGGCCCGCACGCGGCCACTGAATACAAAGCGCATGCCGATAAGCTACCACTCGCAATGCAGGATCACGGCAATCCCGTCCGCTTCCGCAACGTCTGGATCCGCGAACTGAAAGACTGATCTTTTTACCCGAAACATATCCTCATCATGAAACTTGCTCATCTCTCCTCACTATTACTCGCCATCCCTTCACTGTTAACAGCGGAAGAGCTCAGGCTTTCCTCGCTTGATCTCAAACACATGCAGCAGCGCGACGGGAAACCGACCGCCGATCTCGCAGTAGGCGAAAAGCCGATGAGTATCGCAGGCAAGGCATACACTCACGGCTGCGGCACTCAGGCACCAAGCGTGCTTCACCTCGATCTCAAAGGTGGCAGCTCTCGTTTCACGGCACAGGTGGGCGTACAGGATGAGGGAAACGCGAAGAACGGGATCGGCGCGGAGTTCATCATCGAGGGCGATGATAAGGTGCTGTGGACCAGCCCGCTGATGCGCGATGGCATGGCGGCGCAGGCCGTGGATCTCGATCTATCAGGTGTGAAAAAACTGGCACTGAAAGTGAATAGCGGGTTTGACAGCGCCATCGACGGCAAGCCGGACAAAGCGAACTGGGCGGATGCTGTTTTTCAAATCACAGGAGCCAAGCCCGTGACTATCGCGGCTCCGACCACTGCGCCACGCTGGCTCCTAGGCGAGGGTCTCACCACTGAGTGGAAGATCGGAAATGACAAACGCCTACCGCATGCGGATTTCATCGAGCAGGGCGGCCTGCGCGTAGGACAAGTCGTGCATTACCGAGTGGATGGTGAACAAGCGCTCTCGATGAAACGCAGCGTCGTTTGGCCGTCCTTGCGCAAGGGGAAAAACGGATTGTTCGATGGCGTCATCCGCCACTACGATGCAAAAGAAGTCGAACCGGCGATCACCGTGGACGGCGCAGCACTCGGAGCCATCACCGTGGAGCGCGTGCGGCTGGATGGCACACTCACCATTCAAGGTCGTGCCGCTCACGATCTAACAGTGGAACGCTGCTCTTTCCCAAGCACCACCAAGCCCACCGCCATCGACCGCTGGACGCTTCGCAACACCGGCAAGTCACCGCGCACGGTGGCCGTGGCTCCATTGAACGCGAAGTTTGAAATCGAAGGCCCGTATGGCCTCAACGTCGCTGAAGTTTCCTGCACCGCGCCTGCCACCACCGTGCTCGCACCCGGCGCGGAAATATCCTTCGCAGTGCTCTTCGCGGGTCGTCTCGACAAAGAGCCTGTCGATAAGATCGACATCGCTGCCGAAGAAAAATCACGCCGCTCTTACGTGACGGGCCTCCAGCGCGATCTCCGCCTCGAAACCCCCGAGCCAGAGCTCGATCGCGCCTTCGCATTCTGCAAACTACGCGTGGCAGAAGCCATCAACTCCACACGCGGCGGCATGATGCTGGCCCCCGGCGGCATGGCTTACTACGCCGCTTGTTGGTGCAACGACAACGTCGAGTATGCAGGCCCGTTTTTCCCCTTCCTCGGTGACTCTAACGGCAACCAAGCTTCGCTCGATACTTACCGGCTTTTCCAGAAGCACATGACGCCGGACTACAATCCAGTCCCGCCCGCGCTCCATTCCGAAGGTATCAGCATCGCCCGCACCGGCGGCGACCGCGGTGATGCGGCGATGTATGCTTATGGCTGCTCGCGTTTCTGCCTAGCTCGCGGTGATAAGGACATCGCCAAGGAACTCTGGTCCGCCATCCAATGGTGCCTGGAATATTCCAAACGCAAGACCACACCCGATGGCGTAGTCGCATCCGATAGCGATGAACTCGAAGGACGCCTGCCCACCGGCAAGGCCAATCTATCGACTTCATCACTGCACTACGGCGGCCTGCGTGCGGCTGCCGATCTTGGGCGCGCGTTGGGTTTTAAAAAGGAAGCGCAGGAATACGACATGCAGGCGGACACTCTGGCGAAAGCGATCGAGAGATACTTCGGCGGCAAGGTGGAGGGCTTCGACACCTATCGTTACTATGCCGGAAACGACGTGCTGCGCTCGTGGATCTGCCTGCCGCTGTGCATGGGCATCATGGACCGCCGTGATGGCACTGTGGCCGCGTTGTTTTCGCCACGACTCTGGAGCGCGGACGGCCTCGCCTCACAAGCGGGCGACCTCGCATTCTGGGACCGCTCCACACTCTACGGCCTGCGCGGCGTGTTGCAGGCCGGAGAAACCGCCACCGGCATGCGCTACCTCGCCGATTACACCCGGCGGCGGCTGTTAGGCGATCATGTTCCTTATCCCGTCGAGGCATGGCCGGAGGGCGATCAACGCCACCTCTCTTCCGAAAGCGCGCTTTACTGCCGGATTTTAACCGAGGGATTATTCGGACTTCATCCATCTGGACTGAACAGCTTCCGCATCACGCCGCGCCTGCCGGACGGCTGGCCGCGCATGGCCCTGCGCTCAGTGAAAGCCTTCAACCGCAGCTTCGATGTGGTGGTGGAACGCCATGGCGAAGGCCAGCGCATCATCGTGACGCAGAATGGAAAAACCGTAGCCGAGAAGGATCTCGCAAAAGGAGCCACTGCGGAAATTCAGCTTCCATAGCAATCGTGGCGCGGGCGTCTCGCCCGCTGCCATTTTCAAAATG
>JANMLQ010000326.1:0-17553 GCA_031372635.1 Akkermansiaceae bacterium
GCGCCGGACTCGAAGTTCAGTGTCGAGCGTGTGAGCGAGCCGGAGGCGGGCATACCGCCGGCGAAGGCGCTGGCGATATTTGCCATGCCGACGGAGAACATGTCCTGGTTCACATCCGCATGATCGCCGGAGCGTGAGGCGAGCGCCTTTGCCATCAGGGTGTTTTCCAAAGAGGCGAGGAAGGCGATGGCGAAGGCGACTCCTAACAACGCGGAGATGTCGTTGAAAACGCCGACGCGCAGCAGGTGCGGCATGTGGGGCATCAGTTCATCGAAACCGAAGGTATGGAATGTGGCCGCGCCGGAAAACGGCCCTACATGAAAGCGGATCAACGAGCCGAAGACGGCGGAGGCGAGGAACAGGGTGATGGCGAACACCGGCCAGCTTGGTTTCCATTTCCGCAGGCCGTAGTAGATGACGAGCGTGGAAGCACCGATGGAAAGCGAGACCCAATCCACATGCGCGAGTGCGCCTGCGAGTCCCATCAATAGTCCGATGAGTGAGGCGGAGGCGGCGTTGTCGATGTGGGAAGCCACGCCTAACAAGTGAGTCATTTGGTTGGCGAGGATGAGCACCGCCGCGCCGGAAATGTAGCCGACGAGCACGCTGCGCGAAACGAACTGCATGAGATCCGCCACCCGTGCGAGTGCTCCGACGGTTGCAATGACTCCTACCATCAGGACCAGCAGCGGGATGAGTTCGTGCCAGCGCCCGGCGAGAGCCGGATTGGTGGAGAAGAAGCTGAAGAGCATGAAAGCAGTGGCGTTGGTAGGCCCCATGATCGTGTGTCGTGAGGCGGCAAACAGCGGGGCCACCAGCGCGGCGATGGCGGTGCAGAGCACGCCATACACGACCGGTAGCCCGGCGATGGCGGCGAAGGCGATGGCCTGTGAGACAGCTAACAGCGTGACGTTGAGCGCGGCGCGGGTATCCTGCCGGAAGCGGTCAAAATCGTAGCGTTTCAACGGGCCAACGAACGGGAACAGGGCGACGTGCTCGGTGGCGAAGTGGTCCCTGACATCCCTGCCGCTCCTGATGATCGTGCGAAGGATTTTCATCAATCCATTGCAACTACTTGAAACGCGCCCTGCGGAAAAGGAATAATCCTAACAAAACACAGGCCACGTTCGGAGACCACAGCGCGGCGGTGGTCCCGATGTCGGACTTGACGTGGTCCGCGAGCATCGTGACCAGGAAGTATCCGGTGCCGATGACTAGGCTGAGCACGAGTCCGCCGGAGGTATCGCGTCTGCGAGAGCCGAGACCGAGCGGCACGGCCACGAAGGCGAATGCGAGACAGGCCATGGAGAAGGACCAGCGGCGAGTGATCTCTGAGCGCAGCCGCAGCTTCTTAACGGCGGTGAGTTCGAGATTTTCCGCGAGTTCGGTGCGGATCTCGTCGTTGCTCATGGCATTGGGCTTGGTCTTTTTGTTGCGCGGGTTCTTGAGGTCGATGAGTAGCGGCTCGGCCTTTCCTGCGAAGACCATCTCGACCTGTCCGTCCGGTTTGCGTTTCTCGAAGTAGGCGTCCTCGAGCTTTAGCTTGAGCTGGCTCTTCGCGCCATCCAGTGATAGCGCGGCTTTGGCGGCATGGACGTAGGTGAGGTCGTCCTTGTCGGACTCCGGGATCTGATAGAAATGAAAGCCCTCCACCCACTCGCCGCTCTTGCCCTCGATGAGTAGTTTTTGGAGATCTCCTCCTTCGCCTTTGAGGTTGCCTTGGACCACGCCGGGCTTGAGGAGGGATTCCGGATCACGCGCGGCTTGGTCGTAGAGCAACTGCACGGTGGTCGCCTTCGATTTCGGGACCACGTTGATGTTGAGCCAGAGGCTGGCGGCGGAAAGCAGTGCACCGATGACGAAAACCGGAGCTGATAGACGGACGAGACTCACCCCGGCGACGCGGAAGCTGGTGATTTCCTGATGGGCGGAAAGTCTGCCGAAAACCAACAGCACCGCCGAGAGGAAACCCCACGGCACGGTGTACATCAGCGACAGCGGCAGCACGTTGAGCACGAAGCGTAACACCAGCTCCGGCGGGGCTTTCTGATCCACCAGTAGGGGGCGGATCTGTTGGAATAGATTACCGAGCACCAGCACGACACCAAGGACCAGAACGGATGACACGGTGCCGAGCAGCACCTGCTTTCCAATGTAGCGGTCCGAGATACGCATGCAGTGCCGGGACTTTGGCGATGGCTGCAGTGGCTGTCCAGAAAAGACCCGGCGATCAGACTGTGGCGGCATTCACCATGGCGCGAAGCTCGCGCATCATTTCACGGGTCTCAGACTGCCAGTCGCGGAGCATTTTGCGGGAGAGTTCGACACGGTCCGCCACGGCCTTTTCAAGTTCGTGGTAGTTGGCGGCAAGACGCTCGGAGATTTCGTGAACGGCATCACATGCGCGCTGGGCTGGGCCGGGGCCGTGTTCGCGTAGTTCCGCGAGGTGTTTCTCGGTGATGATGCGGGCTTGGCGCATTTCTGCGAGAAGGATTTTGCCGTCCGGCACGCGGCGCAAATCTTCTACGAGGCCGAGTTTCGAGAGCGTCCAGATCGTCCACTTCGAGGGATCCCACTGCCAGGGTTTCACGCCGTTGCGGTAGTCGTGCTGGAATTCGTGGTGATAGTTGTGATAGCCCTCGCCGAAGGTGAGGAAAGCCATGATCGCGCTGTCGCGAGCGCTGTGACTGGAAGAATAAGGCTGGCGTCCCACGGTGTGGCAGAGTGAGTTGATGAAAAACGTGCAGTGCTGGGCCACCACGATGCGGGCCACTCCTGCGATCAGGAAACCACCGAGCGCACCGATCATCGGGTCCATGCCAAGAAACGAGTTCCATGCATAGCCAAGTGCGGAAGGAATGATCAGTCCCACCACCAAGCCGATCCAGTGGACATATTTGTATTGCCACATCACCAGCTTGTCCTTGCGGAGGTCACTCACGTTGTCCATCGGCGGCTCGGGGTTGAGCTTGAACATCAGCCAGCCGATGTGCGCCCACATGAAGCCCTTGGAAATGTCGTAGGGATCATCGTCATGATCGACGTGCTTGTGATGGCGGCGATGGTCCGATGCCCAGTCGAGGCAGGAGTTTTCAAACGCACACGCACCGAATACCAGCGTGAAGAAGCGGACGGGAGTCTTCGCCTTGAAGGACAGGTGGGAGAAGAGACGATGGTAGCCGACGGTGATGCTCATCATCGTGGCGATCAGATAGAACGCGAACATCGCGAACTGGAACCAGTCGATTCCGAACTTGAAGAGGTAGATGGGAAGGCCGATGAGGGCGATGAGGGCGGTGCCGATGAGGAATGAGCTGGTGATCCAGTTCACGCGGTCGAAGGGAATGCGGTACATGAGCAAGGGTGGGATGAAATTGACCCGCTGGGCGGGCTCCGGTTGGCGCAATCTCACGCCATGCCTCCGGGCGCGGCATCCCTAAACCATCAACCTCTGTCATGCAACCCCGCTTTTTTTGATGACGTTCAGGTTCCCCCTTGACATCGCGAAACCGATCCCGCATCTACCCGGCCCCTAGCCAACCCGGCGGAACCAACCAAACCAACCAAGATCATCGCATGCGAGGAGTGACTATGAAGAAAGGCGAGCCCGTTGACCGCGCGCTCAAACGCCTAAAGACCAAGCTGGATGCCGAAGGCATTCTCGAAGAAATGCGCCGCCGCCGCGCGTTTGAAACTCCCACCGAGCGCAAGCAGCGCAAACTCCGTTCCGCTTCCAAGCGTAACAAAATCCGCTGGCGTTATTCCAGCGCTCCTGCGGCGGATCGTTCCGAAACCGCCGAGTAAATTCTCCAGGTTTCGCAAGCTAGGGAAACGACGGGTGCCATACGGTGCCCGTTTTTTTTGCCTGCGAAACGCGGATTTCGTAGGGCGCTTCACACGCCTTTGATGGCGTAAATTTCCACGTCTTTTCAGTGATCCTTCACATCCCCGGATATCCGTCGCAGCCGGGGCTTGCGCCCGCGCCAACGGAACTCTAAGCATCCGCCCACGATGACTCACGACCCCGACCAACATGCCTCGCTCGGCGCGATGTACTCGGATTATTTCCTCGATTACGCCTCCTACGTGATCCTCGAGCGGGCCGTTCCCCACCTCCACGACGGTCTCAAGCCCGTGCAGCGCCGCATCCTCCACGCCATGGATGAGCTGGACGATGGCCGCTACAACAAGGTCGCCGGCATCGTCGGAAACACGATGAACTACACCCGCACGGGGACCAGTCCATCGGCGCGGCCATCGTCGGTCTCGGGCAGAAAGAACTGCTCATCGACACCCAAGGAAACTGGGGCAACACCCTCACCGGCGACGGTGCAGCCGCCCCGCGTTACATCGAGGCCCGCCTCACGAAATTCGCAGTCGAAGTCGTCTTCAACCCCAAGACCACCAAGTGGCTGCCCAGCTACGACGGACGCCGCAAGGAGCCGGACACGTTGCCGGTGAAATTCCCACTTCTGTTAGCGCAGGGCGTCGAAGGCATCGCCGTCGGTCTCGCCTGCAAGGTGCTGCCGCATAACTTCAACGAACTCATCACCGCATCCATCGCCGTTTTGAGAAACGAAGTCTTCACCCTGCTGCCGGATTTTCCCACCGGCGGTATCATGGATGCCAACGATTACCGCGACGGCCTGCGCGGCGGCAAGGTGCGTGTGAGAGCACGCATTTCCACCGACAAAAAAGGCATGCTGCGCATCACAGAGATTCCTTTCGGCACCACCACCGGTGCGTTGATGGATTCGATCGTCGCCGCAGCCGATAAGGGCAAGATCAAGATCCAGAAGATCGAGGACAACACCGCTGCCAACGCCGACATCCTCGTCCACCTGCCTGCCGGAGCCGATCCCGAAACCACCCGCGACGCGCTCTTCGCATTCTCCGATTGCGAACTCACCATTTCCCCCAACGCCTGCGTCATCGTCGATGGCAAGCCGCAGTTTCTCGGCGTCTCGGACATCCTCAAGCGCGTCACCCATCAAACGCGCGAGCTACTCAAACAAGAACTTGAAATCAAACTCAGCGAACTCGCCGAAAAGTGGCACTTCAGCTCGTTGGAAAAGATCTTCATCGAAAACCGCATCTACCGCGACATCGAGGAGTGCACCACCTGGGAAGCCGTAATCAAGGCCATCGACGACGGCCTAAAACCCTTCAAGAAACTCCTCAAACGCGAAGTCACCGAAGACGACATCGTTCGCCTCACCGAAATCAAGATCAAGCGCATCTCCAAGTTCGACTCCTTCAAAGCCGACGAAGAAATCAAAGGTCTCGAAAAGAACATCGACGAGACTGATAAACACCTCCGCAACCTCACCAAATACACCATCAAGTGGTATGAGGAACTCGGCAGAAAATACGGCAAAGGCCGTGAGCGCAAAACCGAGATCGCTTCCTTTGATCGCGTGGACCGAATGCAAGTCGTCGCCGCCACCGAGACGCTCTACCTAGATGCGAAGAACGGTTTTGCCGGATACGGCCTCAAAAAAGACGGCGAACCCGTCGAGAAATGCTCCACCATCGACGACATCATTTCCTTCACTCAGGACGGCAAGATGCGCGTCATGAAAGTCGCGGAAAAAGTCTTCGTCGGCCAACGCCCACTGCGTGTTGCCATCTTCCGCAAGGACGAGGATCTCATCTACTCCATGATCTATCGCGACGGCCGCGACGGAGCGATTTTAGCCAAACGTTTCACCGTCGGCGGCATCACGCGGGACAAGGAGTATGAACTAACAAAAGGCACATCCGGCAGCCGCATACTCTACTTCGCGGTTCACAAGACCAACGAAGAATCCAGCGCCCAAAGACTCCTAGTCCATCTCAAATCCGGCCTGCGCATCCGCAACCTCACCGTCCAAGTCCACTTCGCCGACTACGGCATCAAAGGCCGCTCTTCCGGCGGCAACCTTGTCACCAAACACGGCATCGAAAAAATCATCCGCGCCCCCAAAGACTTCGATCCGAACCTAGGCGCATAAGGAGCGGGGACATTCGGGTGTAACTGAAAGTGGTGAGCGCCAAGGAACGCGTTCATTTTGAACGCTGGGTGCAATGGACATTCTGTCCATCAGTCCGACAGAATGTCGGATGCACATAGCCGACAGAATGCCGGCGCTCCGTCAGTGGCTGCCCACCAGTTTCAGTTGCACTTGGGACACTCATGTCCCCGCAGCAAGCGCCGATCTCCGAATCGCCGATGCCCATGAAATGCCATAGGGGAGCGGTGATCCTCTATCCTTTGGCTTTTCATGGCTTGGGGTGGATCGGAGTCCGCCCCACCTTGGTTTTTGAATCCTTAAAGGCATTGGGCTGATGCCTGCTATCTCGACTTTACGAGACACGCTCAAGCTATGCGCCGAGCCCTTCACGGGCTAAAGCCCATGACTACTTTGCCATACGGGATTCACTGCGTTTTCACCGACGGTTCATCAGGCTGTCACGAGGTGGGGCGAAGCTGCGCCTGCTATGAAAGAAAACATTGTGATTCCAATTCAGTTAGAGCGCATGAAACGATGGACCCTGTGGATGCTGGAAGCGACGACTTGGTTGATCTGCTTCGGTATGTTGGCGGCGAGTGCTGTGATCGCCGTTTGCGCCGTGTTGGCATGGTTGGTTTCCAGCTCGGAAGGATACCTCGTGTTCGGCTTTGGTATGAGCTTGCTGCTGGGTTTTGCAGGACTGCGCTATCTGCTGCGCCAGATTGATCGGGCCGTCAAACGCTTGCGGAGCGAAACACCCGCGCATGGATGAGGCGGCTTGCTAGGCCGGGCCGGCGGGCGCAGAATCGGATCATGAAGATACTCATGTGCTCGGGGAATGCGTCCCGCCGGTTCGGTCGAATGGCAGTGATGTGTATGATGGGAGTTTTAGCAGTCGGGATGTCTGGATGTGGGAAGAAGAACACTGCTTCTGTTTCCGAAACCGCAGATGCGGAAACGAAAAACTCCGCAGAAGACTGGGTGGATATGGAAACGCTGGCACTTGGCAAATGGGTGGCGATTGATGGGGCGGCAGAGGTCGGTTGGGACGATGAAAAGCGCGTGCTGAAGATCGGGGTGGGCACGGATCTCAATGGTGTGCGTTGGACGGGCCTCATGCCGGTTGTGCCTTACGTCGTGGAGTTGGAGGCGCGACGGATGAGTGGCGGTGACTTTTTCTGCGGGCTGACGTTTCCTGTCCGCAGCGGCAAAGATAGCGTGTCATTGATCGTCGGTGGCTGGGGCGGGAATCTGGTGGGGATTTCATCTATCGATGGCATGGACGCCTCGGAGAACTCGACGGGTTCGCAGCATGTGTTTGAAGACCAGCGTTGGTATCGGATCCGGTTGCAGGTGGAAAATGAGCGCCTGCAGGCATGGATCGATGACAAGCAGGTAGTGGACGCGCATACCGAGGAACAGAAACTCTCACTGCGCTCAGGACCGATCGAGGACTGCGCACCCTTCGGACTTGCGACGTGGATGACCCGTGCGGAACTGCGCTGCGTGAGGTGGCGCGGGATGGGGGAGTGAGGACATGGTGAATTTCACTGGTTGCTGTCTGCTATCCACTGACTGATGGGTAATCACTTTCAAATGCGACAAGCTTTCCTCGCTGGCTAGGTGCGCCACTTGTAATTCCAAGGCTTGCAGTTGGCGGTGGGGCCGCTCAGTTTTCCGGTGTGCCAGAAACGATGGAGAGCGCCCGCCGGTGGAGTGGGTTTGTGTGTCCGGACTGCCGTTTTGTGTTCCGTGTGCCACGCGATCACGACGGCCAGGGTGTGGTCTGTCCGAGTTGCCGGCGGCTCCTGAAAATCCCGCAGCCGGGTGACAGGCCGCCGCCGCTGGTGGTGCCTCTGCGCACATCGGTGGTGGAACAGGAACAGCAGCCCACCGAAGAAGTGCGCACCGGGACTAGTGGCAATCGCCGCCGGAAAAAACGTTCGCGCAAGACCGATGACCAGTCATGGGACAGCTCCGCAGTCGTTTCCCGCCGCTCCGGCAAGGGCGAGAAGCGGCAGATGTTCTGGATGCTGGTTGGTGGCGGCGCTTTCTTCGCGCTGATCCTCGGATTCGTTCTGTTAGCCATGCTGGGAGGAAACAAGAATGATCCTGCGGTGGTAGTGACAGCCGCTCCTGTCGTGATCTTACCTGCGGAACCGGAAGCGATGAGCGACGTCGCCTTTCTAACTGCTGCCGAGCCTCTAACACGGAAGTTTTTCCAAGCGAAAAACGTCGATGAAATGCTTCCACTGGTCCGCAATCCGGACACTGCGGCTCCACGGATGCGCGGTTTCTATCAGGAGGGAAAGATCAAGTCTGTCGGCATGGCGGAGTTCAACACGACCTCCTTCGTCACCCGCATGGGTTCCGCTTTGTGCGTGCAGATTCGCACGGTGGATTTCGAGGATAAGTTCCTCGCGTTCTTCGAGACTGCAGACGGCTTACGCATCGACTGGGAAAGCTGGGTGGGTTGGTCTGAGATGCCGTGGGAGGCATTCATGGCTGCGAAGCCCACCACCGCGCATGTCTTCCGTGTGAGACTCAGCAGCGTGGATTACTACAACATGGCCTTCGCGGATGAAGGGAAGTGGCAGTCTTTTTTCCTAGAGTCCCCCGATAGCGGGCAGGCGCTCTACGGCTATGCCGAGCAAGGCACTGCACTGGCCGCCAGCCTGAAGCCCACCCCGGATGTGAAGTGGATTCCTCTGATGCTTTCCCTTAGATATCCTCCCAACGCGACTTCGCAAAAACTGGTCATCATTGAAAAAATCATCGCCGAGAGCTGGGTGGAGGAAACCATTGCCACGCCATGATCCCCACCACCCGTGACAAGGCGCTTGAGCTGAATCTCGATTCGCAAATCTACGGCACCTTCGCAGAGATCGGAGCTGGCCAGGAAACTGCGAACTGGTTCTTCCGCGCATCAGGTGCCGCAGGTCTCGTCGCCAAGACGATCTCCGCTTATGACATGACCATGAGCGATGCCATCTACGGCCGCGCCCAGAGATATGTCTCGGCAGACCGTCTCAACGCGATGCTCGATCATGAAAACGCGATCCTGCTGGAGCGGCTAGGCCCCAAGCGTGGCAAGGACACCACTTTCTTCTCCTTCTGTAATACCGTGCGCGCCCGCGGCTATCAGGACAATGGCGAGTGCCATGGCTGGCTCGGCGTGCGTTTCCAGATGAAACCCGGCGATCCTCCTTCCGACATCGTTCTACATGTTCGATTGCTTGACCAGCGTGCCATCGACCAGATGGAAGCCCTCGGCGTCATCGGAGTGAACCTCATCCACTCCGCATTCCGCCAGCGCGGACACCTCAAGCGCTTCGTGGAATCCCTGTTAGATAACCTTGCGCCCGGTCGCGTGGAAGTGGACCTGCTCAAGTTCACCGGCCACGGCTATGACTTCTTCGACAACCGCCTCTGCGCCCTCCAGCTCGTGGAAAGCGGACTGACTGATGCCACGATGTTCCTGCCCAGCGGCGAAGTCGTGCAGCCAGCGGAGGCGCTGCACAAACGTCCCGTGCTGCTGCTGCGCGGCAGTTTCGATCCCGTGATGAACGTGCATCTCGCCATGCTTGAGCAGGCCCGCGCCGGATTCTCACGCCTGCTCGCCGAGGAAGTGCGCGGCAGTGAAATCGAACTCTGCGAGATCTCGATGCACAACCTGCTGCGCGGCACCGGCGTCGATCCCGTTGATTTCATTGATCGCGCGGATGCGCTCCAGTCACTCGGGAAAACCGTGCTCGTTTCCCGCTGTGCCGAGTTCCATCGCATCGCCGCGTTTCTCAACCGCTGCACCAACCAGCCCGTCGGCATCATACTCAGCATCGGCCTGCTCAACGAACTCTTCAAACCGAAGTGGTCCGAAAACCTCGCCGGCGGATTGTTAGAATCATTCGGACGGCTATTCAAGCAGGGCGTCACACTCCAAGTCTTCCCGTGGAAGAACCGCAAGACTGGCGAACTCGTCACTGCGGAATCGTTTCAGGCACCGGCGGATTCGCTGCATCTCTACCGCCACTTCGTCGAGAACGGCCGCATCCAGGGCGTCGCCCATTGCGATGAAATGCTACTCGCCCACACTGGCCGTGATGTCTGCCGCATGATTCTTTCCGAAGACGCACGCTGGCGCGATCTCGTGCCGCAAGCGGCCTGGCCGATGGCAGAGCGCCATGCCCGGCTTCAACGGTCCTGATAGACGGAATCATCCGTCTCCACCGGATCGCCGTGCAACAGCCGCGTGCGTGGCTTGAGCAGATCGTAGTCCGAGCCGCAATACATGCAGCGGAATTTCTGCACCACCATCACCGAGAGCGTAGCGGTCACGCCATGGTTGAGAGGGAAGAGTCGCCATGCCCTCGCATGCACGCGCGCTCCGCTGTTGATCAGAGGCGTGCCCTTGCACAGCGGACAGAAGGTGCCGCGCCGTTTGAAGAATGCGACTAGCCAGGTGACTGCGCTGAAAGCCATGCAGCCCACCATCACATTGACCGCCATCTGTTCCGGCTTCAGGAAAACGCAGACCAGAGCCGTCGCGCTGCCGATCAGTCCCAGATAGTGGATTGATGAGAAAAACACCGCCACCCGGAACGGTCGCGCGGATGGCAGCGACCTCGCACGCTGGACCCTTGCCACACCGGGCTGGATTGTCTGCGGGGAACTGGACGTATGATCGTGCATATCCACTCATCAAAAGTCCGGGAATCGCCAATTCTTTGCAAGGATTGATTTTTTACCATGGCTGGATAAAGACCGGAACCTTGGACTGCGGCGCGCATCGCCGCTTTGGCGGTAAAGTTCGTATGCGCGTTGCGGCTTGTTCCCAATCACCAAGACGGCCCGCATGATAGGCGGCGTGGAAACTCCATGCTTCCAAGAAAACGCACCCGTCGCACTCAAAGCGGCAATTCCTGCCGCAGTCCAAAGCCCTTGGACTGTGGCCTTAGTGGTATCAGTCCCGTCTAACAAGCACCCGTGAGCATCACGTAATCGTTCCGGCGTGATTTCGATGGGCTTGGTCATGGCCGAGGGTTGTGGAATTTTTCAACTGCAGAGAACGCAAAGAGCACAAATATGCTGATTTCTTTGCACGATTCGCGGTGCTGGCTCCGTTTCCATGCGGACTTATGAAACCCCTGATCGCCCGCCCGCTGTTGTTCGGACTCGCCTTATCGGTGCTGTCTTCCGCCAAGGAAATGCCTGCCGCTACTAAGCCTGAGGAAAAGCCTGCCGAGAACGTCGCCAGTCCGGAAGTGGAGGCAAAGCGAAAGGAACAGGAATCCCTCGCCGCCGAGAACAAGTTGGAGGCCGAGCGCCTCACCCAGGCGACCAACGTGATGCGTGCCGAAATCACCCGCCTCAAGATGGAGCGCGAATTGATGACGGAAAAGCAGGCGCTAGAAACCGCAAAACGCCAGGCCGCGCTCAGGGAGGAACTCGCCATCATGCAGGTAGAGAAGGACAAGCTCACCGAACAAAGCGAACTCTCAAAGGTCCGCGCCGAGAAACTCGCCAACGATCTCAAGGCTGTACAAAACCAAGCCTCGCTCGAAATTTCCCGCCTCCAGAACGACATCACTCGCATCGAGACCACCGAGAAACGCGAGGGCTACGCCGACGCGAAGCCGGTCTATCTGAAAAAGCCGCTGCGTGACGATGGCACCGTGGTCATTTCTGATCGGCGCATCCCGCTCAACGGACTGATCACCACCGCCACTGCGGACTACATCACCAGCCGCATCCAGTATTGGAACAACAAGGATCGCGAGCTGCCGATCTTCATCGTTATCGATGCCAGCCCAGGCGGCTCGGTGATGGCCGGATACCGCATCCTCAAGGCCATGGAATCTAGCGACGCGCCGATCCATGTGGTTGTGAAATCCTTCGCCGCCTCGATGGCCGCCGGCATCACTACGCTTGCTGAAGAATCCTATGCTTATCCGAATGCCGTGATCCTCCACCACCAGATCAGCTCGCTGGTGATGGGGCAGCTCAATCTCACGCAGCAGCGAGAGTTCCACGCGGAAAGCCAACGCTGGTGGGCGCGGCTTGGTGCTCCCATCGCCAAAAAAATGGGCATCACCGCTGATGATCTCGTTAAAAAAATGTATGCCCATAACTCCAGCGGCGATTGGAGCGAGTTCGCCGAAGACGCGCAGAAACTCAAGTGGGTGAATCACATCGTCCAAGGCATCGACGAGACCTCGTTCACCAAAGACCCGGACAGCGTTGCCACCCCGATACAGACCACCCCGGCCAAACTCGGCACCGCGCTCGCCGAGGAGATCGACGCCAATGGCAAACCCTACAGTTGGCTGCCGCGCCTTGATCCGAAGGACGTTTATTTCCTCTACAATCCGGATGGTTATTACCGCATGCGGTGACAGGATGCGGCCATGCTTGAGGATGACTTTACCTACGTGCTGCGCAAGGCTCTGATGGGCCACGGCATTTCTCCATCGGAGGCAGCCGCACGCGCCGGCCTGCCGGAAACGGACGTGCTTTCGTTGCTGCGTGGTGCGTTCTCTGCGGAAACCGCGCGCAAGCTGGCGGTCGCGCTCGGTCTCAATGCGGAGGCCTTCGCAAGCCATGAAATCTATCAGCCTGAGCCGTGCGTCTTGCCCGGTATCCATCGGCTTGATCTGCCCTTCGACTCGGAGCGGGTGAATGCCTGGTTGGTCCGGGATGGCGAATCCATCGTGCTCTTTGACACGGGTTTCGATAGCGACGTTGCGATCGAAGCGGTGCGCTCCACTTACGGCCACTTGCCGGACCGGGTTTTCATCACGCACGGCCATCGCGATCACGTCGGAGCGCTGCAATTCCTGCTCGCCGCCGGACTGCCGGTGCATGGGACGGAGATTGATGGCACCATCGCCATGCAGCCCGGAGATTGCGTTTGCTGCGGCTCGCTGGTAGTGAAGTCTTGCGATCTATCAGGTCATTACACACCTGCGCTCGGGTTTCACATCGAAGGTCTGTCGCGACCGGTGATCGTCACCGGCGACGCGCTGTTCGCAGGCTCTATCGGCGGCTGCGGCACGCCGCAAATCTATCAGCGCGCGCTGCGGACTCTGCGCGCGGCACTCGCCTCGCTGCCGGATGAAACGGTGCTGCTGCCCGGCCATGGTCCCGCCACCACGCTCGGCGAGGAACGCGTTTCCAATCCGTTTCTTTGAGAAATGGTAGGCGCAGACGTGGCGGTGGATTACTCCTAACTCACCGCTCCAAAAATTTCCTGGAGACCTTCACGTATTTCTCCGCCCAATGCCGGATCTTTTCCTGTTCTTCCTGCGGCAGTGTTTTCACCACCTTCGCCGGAGATCCGAGCACTAGCGAGCCGGGTGGGATCACGGTGCCGCCGGTGACCAATGCCCCCGCGCCGATGATTGAGCGTTCGCCGATCACCGCGCCATCGAGGATGATCGCGCCCATGCCCACCAGCACTTCGTCTTTCACCGTGCAAGCATGCAGGATGGCGGAGTGGCCCACAGTCACGAACTCGCCGACGTAACAACCGTAATCATCCGCGAGGTGGACCACGACGTTGTCCTGAATGTTAGAATTTGCGCCGATGACGATCTCGTTGATGTCGCCGCGCAGGGTGGCGTTGTAAAAAACGCTAGCGTTTTCATGCAGCGTCACCCGTCCGATCACGTCGGCACTGGCGGCGATGAACACGCTTTCATGAATCTGCGGGGAAATCCCCGCGAAGGTCTCGATGGCCATGCCGCAGGCTAGGCAACTCCGTGCAGCTTCGCAAGCCGATGGAAAAAGTGGCGCGAGCATCCTGCCCACGGCCTCTAAAAAAGCCGGGAAACTGCACCAAGAAAGGCGGCTGGCAGGATGCCCGCCTTACAGCACGAACCATTCCGTCGGTTCGTCCTGGCAGGCGCAGTTCAGGCCCACATGGCTGTGGCCGAGTTCCGCAAGGCACTGCCGCAGGCGTTCGAGGATGAGGTCCGGTTTGTTGCAGTCCGAACTCAGATGGCCCAGCACCACGCGTCCGAGTTCCGGGTGCGAGATGTCGCGGATCAATTCTGCCACCTGTGTGTTGGACAAATGCCCGTGCCGTGAGCTGATGCGCTGCTTGATCGACCACGGTCGTTTTGTGTCTGCTTCTAGCAGTCCGTCATCGTAGTTCGCTTCCACGAACAGGCCGTGAAGTCCGCGCAGGCTGTCGGTCATGCTGCGGGTCACATGGCCCGCGTCCGAAACAAAACCGAGCCGCCGTGTTTCCGTGCTGATCACGAAACCCACCGGGTCCACCGCATCGTGCTGGATGGAAAAACTGCGCAGCATCGAGCCGCCGATGCCAAAGGTCTGCCCGGTTTCAAAGGTCTTCCATGTGGCTCCTCCGATGCCGCTCTCCCTCACGACATGGGCCGTCTGGGATGTTGCAAAAACAGGGACCGGATGCTTTCCGAGGAACACCTTGAGGCCTTTGATGTGATCGCCGTGCTCATGTGTTAGAAGAATCCCGTCCAGCGATGCGGGGTCGATACCGAGCTGGCCGAGCCGCAGCACGAGTTGTTTCGCGCTCAATCCCGCGTCGATCAGTAGGCGCACGCCGCCGCACTCGACCACCGCCGAGTTTCCACCACTTCCACTGCCCAGCACCGCGAAACGAATCACGCGCGCAGGGTGCGGGGGCGGGAGACGGGAATCAAGGACTTCGGCGGCGGAGCGCGATTCCGCTCTACCACTTCCAGGTGGCTGGCACTTGCAGTGCCTGTCCGTGGCTGGGACAACCTGCCCCAGCTTCATCTGCGACTCCGGCGGTGGCGACCTTTCAAGTCGCCATGGCATTAGATGCTTCCTAAGCTACATCTGTATTCTCTGCATCACAGGGTGTATCAGCGGTAGCATCGCAGGCAGCGGCAAGTCGTATTCTCATCTTGAAAATCCGAAAGCGAAGGTGGACCAGATTCGATAGGAGCTGGGCGACTCCATATTCAGTCGCAAATACCGCCCGCCCAGAAGGATTAATGAAACTGACGGATATCGTGATAGGGAAGCCGAACATCCCGATTTTCCGCCGGTGATCTTTGCTGAGAAAAGTAGTGCTAGGCTATCATATCGTCAGAGCCGAAACCGATATGGACTGCGTGCAGCAGGTTGCCAGCAGTCTAGGCTAGAAGCATCTCCTAGGTCAGGTGTGAATGGCGCTAACTTAAGGGTCATTTGGAATGAAAATCATGTTAGATTTTCCTCAGGTTGATCTGGATGCTGATCTGTGAGCGACAATGACTTCCATCACCCCGATGTTTCTTGGCTGGCACCGAAAACTTTACGGGCGCAGCACCCTCCGGCCAGGTGTCTAAATGCAAGGCAAGGCTTTTGATCTCAGCTCTCTGTGCCTGCGACAGCCCGCGCACGTTCGTGGTGGACGGCACCAGTCTGAGCATGCCGGTCACGTCAGCCAATCATGCGGCTTGGCCTCAATCACGATCACAGAAAGAGGGCTGCGGTTTTCCCATCATGCGGCTCGTCGGCTTGTTCGATCTGGCCACCGGAGTATGGATCGGCGCGGCGACCGCCCCGTTTCGCAGCAGCGAGCGCAAGCTCTGGAAACATGTTAGAGCCGGTGACACCATCGTGGTGCGCGCCCTGATGAGCCACGGCAAGTCGCCCGAGGCGGAATCAGCAAGTTTCAAGGGCACCATCGATAGGCTCAATCACTGGTTGCCCATCGTGCTCAACGCGCCCACAGCCAGACTTCGCAAGCAACTTGTCACAGACCTGATCCCAGTTACTGACCTTGTGGCACCTCTATGCTCGATTATCGGAACTGGTATCGACGTTGGAATGTGAAACCCGCCCCCGCACATTACTTGAGTCCATGCTTTTCTGCGAAGGACTCCTTGGCAGCCTCGTCATTCTTCGGCCAGTTTTCATAAATCTTCTTGAGCGTGTTGCTGCGGTCCTCGCCGGGAGGCAGGGTCATCGCCCATTGCGCGCCAGCATCAGGATCATGCCTAGAAACGGACTCGGCGAAGGTAGAGATAGCGGTATTCTTACCTAGACCATCGGGTGTGGATGCCAGCC
The DNA here is from genome assembly GCA_031372635.1 of Akkermansiaceae bacterium. GTDB lineage: Bacteria > Verrucomicrobiota > Verrucomicrobiia > Verrucomicrobiales > Akkermansiaceae > Luteolibacter. The sequence continues at coordinate 16,050 of JANMLQ010000326.1, forward strand.
ATTTACCCGCCGCTTGGGGGTCTTGTTCCGTCCAGTGTCTGACCATTTCCCTCATATACCAGTCCGACTCTCCACCCGGCTGGGTTTTACCCATCCATTCAACCCATTTACCGGTTTCATCAAGCCGGGCGACCCAGAGAAGATTTGCCTGCGGCAGGAGCTCTAGCTGTTTAGGGGTCAATCCGGCACCATCGAGCCACTGGGTAGCAGCATCGAATCTATCCCGCGCGGCATTATTTAGGATGCCGGGGATTAATAGATTCGACATCTGATCCCTCGCCTCTCCTGCCGGGAGTGACGCAAGATGGGCTGATATGGCAGCCAAGGTAGCCGTGCGATCTTGCGCGGTCTCAGGTGCTCTAGCAATTTCAGATAGAGCGGCATTTTTATCCTGGGGGTCGAGTCCAAGTCCATCAACAAGCTGGAAAGCGAGAGCCGGATGATTCTCGGCTGCGCTGCTGATGATTCTGACCTTGCTATTTTCATCCACTAACTTGGAAAAAATGGCGCCGTTTTTGCGCACCCACTCGAGCACTGCCGTGGGGTCTTCCTTCGCCCACTTGGGAAGCGAGGCGGAGATTAAATCCTTGGCGAGGTCGGCCTCCTTTGACAGATCGATAGACTCGGTGAGCATCGCAAGCGCGGCTTGTGGATGATCACTGGCAACTTCGGCGAGGCTGAAGAGAAGTCTTCGCCGTGCCCCGCGTGTGAGTTCCGTGCTGGCGAGGATCTCGGCGAAGAGAGTTTTTAATTGTGCGGCATCCAGCGACGCCACCCGCGCCAGCAATTCGGACATCTTATCCTGTGTGGCCTCATCCAACTTACCGGTTTTCTCGCCCGCAGCGATGAAGTCTGCGGCAAGTTTTCTGGCGACCTCTTCCTTGTTCTCATGCTCGCGCCTCGTGCCGCGCACTCCGTCGTGCCGACGGGTGGAGTCGCGGGTGATGCCAGACTGAGCGACTTTTGAGACGAGTTGGGCATGACGCTCACGAGCACTCGCGAGTTGCTGACGGTCCCGCCAGCCGAGGGGCACGCCTAGGGCAAGAATGAGTAAGGCCAGAGCGATGGAAATTTTCATGAGCCGGGAGTATTTATTTCAAGCCGTCCAGCACGACTTGACGGCGTTCAGGATCGGTAATTTTTTCCGCCAAAAGGCGCGCTTCACCTTTGTCACTTTCGGACACTTTGCGTGAGAGAAACTCGAAGAGGAGATTATCATTACCAGCCGCACTGCTGTATTGGGTGGCCATCTCGGCGACCTCAGAAAATGTCGATCCGCGAAAGCTTTTACACCACAATAACTCACTCGTCACTTTGTCAGCTACACCCGGAGCTTGCTCCATGGCCCATGCACGGATGGTGTCGATTTTCTCAAGGGGGAGATGGCCGTTAAAAAGGAAGTCGATTTTTCCTAAAACACAGATCTCGACACTGGCCGCTCGCTCCTCGGGAGTGGCCTGAATGCGTTCAAAAAAATCGGTGACCGGAGTGTAGTCACTTGGTA
>JANMLQ010000007.1:0-4961 GCA_031372635.1 Akkermansiaceae bacterium
CGCGCCCTCGGGCAGTTGCGACAACACGCTCAGAATGATCTCCTCGTTTTCTGGAGTGGTCCTAACAAGAAAGTCGATGTCCTCAGTCGCCCGGATGAAGCCGTGAATGTTCACAGCCATGCCACCCATAACTATGTAAGCCGCACCTTTTTCGTTCAGCTTCCGACAGATGTCGAGGAGGTCACGGGTATCCGGCGGGCGGGTGACTGACGCATCATCAGGGATGTTTTCCATGAGTTGAATTCTTCCTCGGAGTTGAAACGATGAACACCTTTTGGGAACGGCAGAGTTTTCCACATCCGTCCTACGGAATGCTGGAGCTGATCAAAACGGGCCAGACTGGCGACCGTGCCCGCCGCAGGCATGCGTCGTTTGCCCACAACTTTCGCGCGGGGATCGCCGGATTCGATCAGCTCGTTCATGGCGTCAACTTAATGCACGGCTTGCGATGTGGCGAGATCGTTTTCCCGTGAATGACGGGCTTCGATCTGTTTCAGCAACACGAGGCAGTAAATCAAAGGGATGAGTCCGATGATGCCGAACGAGCAGTCGATGAGTTGCCAATAGAATGGAATGCCACGGATGGGACCGCAGATCATGGCGAGTGGAACGATGGCGATGCAGGCTACGATGCCAGCGTGAATGTTCGCGCGGCTGGTGAGCGGATCTAACAACGGGCGGATAAAAAACAGGGCGATCACCAGATGACCGAAAGCCAGCCAATCGGTGCCGTATGCCGCCCACGGATAACGGGCGTGCATGTGTTCCAGTCCGTCCTTGATACTTTCGATCCACTGCGAGAGTGAGGCAGGGGCGATTCCATCTGCAGCCTTCATCCATTTTGAAAGCAGCCTCAGTTCGTGAAGCAAAGGGAATGCGGTGAGTCCGCTGAACACTAGGCCGATGATGAAGACCAACATTGATGCGCGGAAACGGAGCATCAGTGATGAAAGTGAGGTCGTGTTCAAGGTTCGGCAGGGAATGGGTTTTTGATCATGTAGAAATCGTCAAAACTGAATATCTGTTGAATTGTCACGGTGCTGCTTTATCTGCGTCCTTCTTCTCAAGGAGCACTCCTTTAACCGCCTTATCATGCACGATTGGAAGCTTTGCTCCAATTTGCTTTTGGCTATTGGAGTAGCCATCAAACAGTTGATTCGCGAGATCACGCGAGAATGTTTTGTCTCCCGATATTACGATGATCTCCAGCAGATCGGTGCCCTTGACTAATTCCACCTTTATCACGGCTTTCATGGACTTGAGAGCCGCAGGAGCATCACCAATGGAATGAGGCATTAATATCCGTACGGCCTTCTTCAGATTCCCATCCGATGCGATAGCTTTTTTCTGCGCTTCAAAGATTTCGCGAATTGCCTTAAATTGCCGTTTATTGTTTTCCCCCACACCGAGATCCGGATCTGGTGCTACTTTTACTTCTGGAATGAAGACCTCAATAATAGCAGAGCTTTTGTAGGCTTTGTTCGTAGCAGCGTAAGTGTGCTTTCGCGATGGACTGCCGAATTCGCTGGCCGAGAAAGCAACCAAAGTCGATAGGAGCAAAAATCCAAAAGATTTGGTGATAAGGGCTGGAATTGCCCAATAGTCATTCTTGAAAGACCAATCCGCGTTCACGGTAGAAGGCGACTCGTAAGTGCGGGTTTCGACGAACACTTTCATGCCAATTTTGATAGCGCGGTCATGTGGGGAAGCCAAGCTGGAAATCGTAGCCAGCGTGGATGGACTCGATGTGCAGGACGGCGGCCGCGCTTCCTTCTCGAAGCGCGGATATGTCGTGGAGCCTGGAAAAACCGTGGAAATCGAGGTTTTTCGCACCAGCTACAGCCGGGTGGCGGCCTTCAAGTTCTCCAGCGTCTCGAACTCCTACGCGAACCTCCGCCATGGCAATACCCGCAACGTCGGTATCATTGGCATCGCCGTGTTCACGCAGAAGAACGTGAATCCGTGGACGTGGATGTCGGACGAAATCCGCCACCGCGAAACCGCCAGCCCGTTTGCGACCGCGCCGTAACTTTCCATTGCCGGGCATCGCCGGGTTGGGCACTCTCGCCGCCCGACCATGCACCAGCGTCCGCCGAAAAAATTCAATCCCACACCCTTCGCGTATCATCAAGAGATCGAGCTGGTGATCGACTCGCTGACGAATCTCGGCTCCGGCGTGGGCCGCGTGGATGGCTGGGTGGTGTTCGTGCCCTTCGCGCTGCCGGGTGAAACGGTTAGAGCGCGCGTGCATCGGAACGACAAGAACTGCTCACACGCCGATCTGTTAGAAGTGCTCGCGCCCTCGCTGGATCGCGTGACACCGCAGTGTCCTTTGTTCGGCGATTGCGGCGGCTGCCAGTATCAGCATCTCGATTATCAGAAGCAGCTCGATTGGAAAACGCGCCAAGTGGGTGAGCTGATGAAACACATGGCGGGCGTTGTTTTTCCCGTGAACCAATGCCTGACCACGGAGCAGACGTGGCAATACCGCTCGAAAATCACGCCTCACTTCGACGGGCCGCGCGATGGTGAGATCCGCTCAATCGGATTCCTCGCCAACGGCCAGCGTTTCCGCTTGGTGGACGTGCCGCAATGCACCATCGCCATGAAAGCCATCAACGACGCATTGCCAGGCATCCGCGACGGCATCCGCGCACGGGCTAACAGTTTCAAACGCGGCTCCACCGTGCTGATCCGCGCGACCGGTGATGGCGTGGAAACCGACTTCAAGGCCACCGCCACCGAGCGGGTGGGGGAGCTGACGTTTCAGTTCATCGCAGGCGATTTTTTCCAGAACAACCCGTTCATTCTGCCCTTGTTCACCGGCTACGTGGCGAAGCAGGCGGCAGTGGGTGCGCGTTTCCTCGTGGATGCCTACTGCGGATCCGGCCTCTTCGCGCTGACGCTCGCGAAGCATTTTGAAAAGGTCTCGGGTGTCGAGGTTTCCGAAACCTCCTGCGAGTGGGCGCGGAAAAACGCCGCTGCGAACGGCATCGGAAACGCCACCTTCCTCACCGCTTCCGCCGAGGACATCTTCGCAAGCATCAGCTTCCCGGCGGCGGAGACGGCGGTAGTCATCGACCCGCCGCGCAAAGGCTGCACGCCTGAGTTCATCGAACAGCTCTTGAAATTCAGCCCGGCGCGCCTGGTTTACGTTTCCTGCGACCCGGCCACCCAGGTCCGCGACCTGAAACTTCTCAGTGAAGGCGGCTACCAACTTGCCGACGTGCAGCCCTTCGATCTCTTCCCGCACACGCGCCATCTGGAGTGCGTGATGACGCTCGTCAAAGCGTGACGAAGGCATTGTGAATAACATGGCAAAAGGCCGATTCCAGTCTCTAACGGACGCCAGCCCCGCGAAAGCCCGCTTTCAGCGCGATTAGCGCCGATTGGCTTCATCTGACGCAATGTGTCTCTGAACATAAGTCCCGAAAATCACGGGATTTCTTTAGGTTTCAAACAAGTGCTGCTGATTTGGTGTGCTGAAAACCAGTGCCTTAGCCCGATGTTCCCAATGAATTCACATTTGTGACTAGGTTGTTCACAAAGCTTTGCATGCGGAAACTTTCCCGCATCTGGACTTTTGTGGATAACCGCGTCTCACACGGCGATTCGGCTGTTTTTGTTGAAAATACGACTTGTGAACAACTTGGGGAAATCCCGCAAAAGTGTCTAGTTTTTCAGCCTGTTGCCAACAACGGTAGATGGGAACAGTAAGCATTCTATGCAAAATGGTTTTTCTCTTGTCGGATGCTGCCGCTATATCTTCACTGAACTTGTCCGTCACAGCGGATGGGGTCTGATAAACTTCGTACTACGCGGTAGGCAATGCCGCAACATTGCCGCCAAACCGACTACAAGGTCGGGGAGGCGGTAGTGTATGTCCAAGTCGCCTCTTAGGAGACGACCAAAGGCTATCGCGGTCGACTGCGTTCGGCTTTTCTAACTCCCCGTCCACCGGATAGACATCACAATCAGTCTACTCCCATGAAAACAAATCCCTTCTTCATTTTCACACTCATCGCAAGCACCGCGTTCGTTCACTCCCAAAACGAAAGTGGCGCGGGCGTCTTGCCAGCAGGACCAACTACCACCGCCGCCCGCATCATCGGCCCCATCCGGGACGGCACGCCGCCGCCACCACAGCCGCCCAAGCCGGAATACCACATCGCCAACCGCGACGTTCTCTCCACCAAGACCCACCAACAAGGCGGGCGCACCATCACCGTCCGGGAAATCAAACCCATCAACCTGCCGCAACCGCCCGCGCCGGTCGAAGTCGAACCCAATGCATCAGACACCGCTTTCATAGAACAAATGCGGGCCTACAACGCCGCTCATCCGCGCCCCGAACTATTATGCCTCGGAGCCACAGTCTTCCTCTCCGAAAACCATCCGCCGCGCACCCTCGTCCGCTATTGGTCCATAGACCACAAATCCCAAATCACCTTCTGGTCCTCCGCCGACTTCTCCCTCATCGCAGGCGGCATCAGCTCCTTCACCGACACCACCGGAGCTGCCCATTCCATCTTCATGAGTTGGAGCCACATGGACGCTGATCTAGTTTCCAAAGTCTATGCCGCCCAAAACCGCGTCTATCAGAAACCCAAAATCCCCGCCTTCCCCGAAGGAAAAGCCACCTTCCAAATCATCGGCGCAGCACCCGCCGCCGAAGAACTCATCTCCATCCAGTCTCTCCACGACATCTACAACAGCGAACTCCCCCGCCTCCAAACCGCCTATCAAAGCCGCGAACAAGCCCGCCTCCAACGCGAAGCCTATCTAAAAGCCAACCCGCCCCAACCCAAAGACATCACCCTCAACTACTGGCGCACCGAGAAAGAACATCGAACATCGAACGTCAAACATTGAACGTCGAAAATCAGAGTTCGAAATTTCCAACTCACTTTCCCGCCATGTATTCTCCAAATCGCCGCAACACATTCCTTCTTCAACTTCGA
>JANMLQ010000011.1:0-13249 GCA_031372635.1 Akkermansiaceae bacterium
GGCAAGCGCGTGAAGCTCAATCGCATTGAAATCAGCGGACTCCAACGCACGAATCCAGAGCGCATCGCACAGCGCTTCGCTGCCATGGAAGGGGATTGGTACGATGAGGCGGCGATGAACAAACGGCTGCGCGAATTGCTCTCTACCGGAGCGTTTTCCTCCGCTGGTGTGGAAACTACCGATGCCGGAGATGAACTCGTGGATGCCACGCTGAACTTCAAGGAAGCGCGCGCCAAGGAGATCAGCGTCGCGGCAGGTGTCGGTTCTTATCAGGGATTGATCATGCGCTTCATTTACACCGACCGCAACCTGCTGGGGAATTTGTGGGGCTTTAGCTCCGGCTTCGAATACAGCGCGCTTGGTTTCCTTGGCGAGACGCGCGTGACCGATCCGTGGCTGTTCGGCTCCGATGTCTCGGGCACGGCTCGCGCCTACGCGCTGATCTATGGCCGCGAGGGATACAACGCCTATGAAACCGGTCTCGAAGCCAAGACGACATGGAAGTTTGGAAAGCACTACGAACTCGAATTGTTAGGCGGTAACTCGGTGGTGAAACTCACCGCGGATGGCCTGCCGTCCTCGGAACTCGGTGAGAAGCTCTACAATCATCCGCGCCTGAGCCTCACCCAGTCGCTGGATTTCCGCGACAACGCGATCTTACCCAAGGAAGGCTGGCATTTGGAGAATCCCGTGGAGATCGGATCGGCGCTTGGTGACGTGTCCACCAGTTATGCCAAAGCTGGTCTAACAGGCGGATGGTTTCATGAAATCAACCGTCGCTATCAAGTCGGCTTCGGCGGCGAGTGGGGCATGCTCGTGCCCGGCGGTGATGGTGAAGATCTACCCATCGACCTTCGTCTATTCAATGGCGGTGCCCGCAGCGTGCGCAGTTTTCCCGAGCGCGAACTCGGCCCCGCGGTGAACGGTTTCCCAACCGGTGGCGAGGCGATGTGGAACACCAACGCCGAGCTGATCCGCAACATCACCGGCGCGGTGAAAGGCGTCGCGTTCATCGATGCGGGCACGCTCTCGCGCGAATACGATCAGTTGTTTTCGTCCGACATCGAGCTGGCTGCCGGGTTGGGCATCCGCCTCGATCTGCCGATCGGCCCGGTGCGCGTGGAATACGGCTACAATCTCACCCGTGATGCGGGCGAGCCTAACGGAACTTTCCACTTCGCAATCGGCTGCGCCTACTGACATGACTGAGCCAAGTGACAACCGCGCCGCCAGTGCTTTCTTCCGTGTCTTCGGAGGAAACCGAGCGGCATTTCGGGGAGAGGCGAGTTTGTATGGTGAATGCCGAGGCATGCACGCGGGTGAATTCCTGCTGCTTGCGGTGTGGGTTCCGCTATCCGTGCTGGTCGCAGTGGGGGATGCCATGTGCGCGTGGCTGGGAAACACGGCGGGATTGTTGCTCGCTCTGCCCGCTGCGTTTCTAACACTCCATCTGTTGCCTTACGTGTTGGGTGGAAGAACGCCTGTCACTCAATGGTGGCGCTGGCTGCTGCTCGGAGTGTTATGGGCGGCGTTTCATCACGATGGCGGTGGGATCACAGTGGCATTCGCATGGGCGTGGCTCGTGTTGTTTCTTCTGAACGCTCTGGCGCATTCCTTCGAGTGGAGCGGGCCTGCGGGCGTCATCTGGCGCGTATCCGTTCTCGTCGTGCCGCACCTCGTCCTTCTCGGTGCTGCGTTGAGATATGGAGCTTTCGTTTTCCTGTTAGGTGGTGCGCTGCTCGCAGGTCTGTATTGCCTAGCCGTGCTCAGACCGTCATGCGCTTGGCTCGGCCCGGTGAAGTGTCGCACAGGCGACCGCAGCGTGCTCATCACCATCGACGACGGCCCGGATGCCCATGACACGCCGCTGTTGCTCGATTTGCTAGACCGCCGTGGAGTGAAGGCGGTGTTTTTCATGATCGGGAAAAAAGCCGCCGTGTATCCTGAACTCGTGCGTGAGGTCATGGCGCGAGGTCACGAGATCGGCAATCACACGATGACCCATCCGCAAGCCACGTTCTGGTGCGCCGGACCATGGCGGACATGGCGTGAGATTTCCAAGTGCCAGCAAGTGCTCGAAGACATCACCGGCGTGAAGCCGCGCTGGTTCCGCGCACCGGTGGGACATCGGAATTTTTTCACGCATCCCATCGCCACCGCGCTCGGCATGCAAGTGATGGCATGGAACCGTCGCGGCTACGATGCCGTGGAAACGGATGCGAACAAAGTGCTCGCCCGCATCCTTCCCAGTCTCGGCCCCGGAGACATCGTGCTCCTGCATGAAGGCACGCCCATCGCGGTTGAGGTTCTGGAAGGGGTTTTGAACGTCGAACTTTGAACTGAATGCTCTTCGTTCGACGTTGGAAGTTCAATGTTCGATGTTCGATGTTCGTCTCCCATTCCACTCCACCAGATCCCGGTAACACAGGCCCGTGCCGCCGAAGAGATCGAGCGCGCTGCCGACGGTGATGTCCACGTTTCCTTGCCCGGCGCTTTCGACGAGAAGTAGATCGTCCATCGTCGCCGCGCCGCCGGCGTAGGTGAGTGGGATTTTTCCCCATGCTCCTAACAACGCGACTAGCTCCGAGTCGATGCCACGGCAGAGTCCTTCCACGTCTGCGGCGTGGATGAGGAACTCGGAGCAATGCGGTGCCAGCTTGTCGAGCGTGGCGTGGGTGACGTCCATGTCCGTGAGCATCTGCCAGCGGTTCATCGCCACGGTCCAGCCGTGGGGTGTGCGGCGGCAGGAGAGGTCGATGACGAGTTTGTCAGCGCCGATGGTCTTCACCAGCGCGGCGAGTGTTTCTGCTAGAAATTTTCCGTCCGCATCAAACAACGCCGAGGTGACGATCACATGACTCGCTCCGGCATCGAGCCATTGCTTCGCGTTGTCAGCGGAAATCCCGCCGCCGATTTGGAGTCCGCCGGGCCATGCGGCGAGTGCTTCACGCGCAGCCTCATCGTTTCCTAGGCCGAGCTTGATGACGTGTCCGCCCGTGAGTTGGTCATTGCGGAAGGTTTCGGCGAACCATGCCGGAGCTTTATCGGAAACAAAGTTCTCCACCGGCCCCGCGCCGTCATCACGCAGACTGCCGCCGACGATTTGTTTCACCATTCCCTGGTGGAGGTCGATGCACGGGCGGAAGCGAGTCATGGTGGGAGTATTATTGTAGCGGCGGTTTGTTAGTGAGCTTCATGTGCCATGAAACGCACTTCTTCAAGAGCGCGTCCGCATTCCACAATGAGCGCGGGTTCCAGATCAAGTTGCCTGACACCGAGTTCGAGTTTCTTGTAATCGAGCAAGCCAGCTTTGATCAGGGCTACGAGTGTGTTGATGTCCTTGTAGCCGCGATCCGCCTCACGGCGTGCGAAACGTTTGTCCAAACGCGAACGCGCGGTGGCATTCACTTTGGAAATCGCCATGTCCATCGGGCTGAGTGCGAAGACATTCTCGAAGCCCGGCATAGGCACAAGTCGATCACGCCAGCCCTCGGGAAACGCATCCGCGAGGCGCAGGTCCACGAAGTCTCCGTAGTAACCGTGGGTCTGGTGGTAGTCGTTGTTTTCTCCCATGCTTTCTTCCAGTTGGTGGCGAACCGAGGCGTCGTCAGGATCGATGAAAAAGTCAGCGTCGATGGTGATGGCGACTCCGAGCACCACGGGATCTGCGTCTGGATAAGATGCCAGCAACGACGAAGAGCCGAAAAGAATGATACGGTGCCCTCTTGCGGTGTCACAGACCGACCCGATGAGATGCCTTAATGCCGGGAACTCCATGACAGCCGGCCCAGTTCGCTTTTTGTTAGAATCCCCGGAAACGGCGAGAAGCCTTTCCACATCACCGACTCCCAATCCTGATCGCGCAGGATAAACAACAATCTGGCCATGCCTTCGGGGCTTGCCTTGGCATCGAGGATCATGCTGCGCCAGCCTTCGAGGCGCTGCACTGCACCGTGGCCGTTGGCGAGCCAGCGGGCGATGTTGGCGAGAGGGATTTCCAACAGGTCCGGATCGGCTTCGATCTTGTCCGCGATCAAACGGAAACGGTCCGCCGATACTTCGTCGCCGGTGCGTTCGCGTGGTTGGAGATCGGAGGCTTCCATTCGGGATTGATGCTGCCACAGCAGCGGGCATTCGCCAAGAACCGGTTTGCTCCGGTGGCTTTTTCCGCGTGATCCTTATCGCCACAGTGGCCCGGGCATTCTGCCCGGAGCCTTTCCCAGAAATCTTGATGCGCTTGAGTATGATTCGATCATCAGTCCGCCGGAATGAGACGAGGGCGTCTCATTCAACACGCGAGGGCGCATGTGAAAAAGCCCTCCTCAGCGTGGCTGCGAAGGGCTTTGTGAAATGAGGCGGCGATCAGTTTTCAGAAACCAAAAGCTGCGGTGCCGCCTTGGGAAGCACGCGCTTGATCTTGATGGTCCTGCTGCTGACGTTGCCCACCGCATCGGTGACGAAGAGGGTGATGGTGTTGGCACCTTTAACGAGCGAGGCCTTGAACTCCCAGCTAGTCGTGCCGGTGGCGTTATTCAAGAAACCCGAGCCGACTTTGAACTGCACCTTGGAGACACCATAGAAGTCGCTGGCAGTGCCCTTGATGGTGATGGATTTCGCAGTCGTCTTCTTCGGCACGGTGGTGGTGACGGTGAGCAGCGGCAGCGTGCTGTCCGGCGGGAAGCGCAGGACGCGGTTGTGATCCGTATCCGCGATCCATAGTGCGCCTGCTCCATCCACGAAGGGCGCGCTGACGGAGCTGCTCAATGAGCCATTGATGTTCAGCGCCAGAGTCTTGGTGGTGAAGTTCGGCTGGCACAGCACGCCGTCGGCGCTTGCTCCGCTTACCTTGGCGGACACGTTGTCGAAGCGGATGATGCGATTGTTTACAAGATCCGTCACCCACAGGCTGTCGGAAGGCGTCAGGAAAAGTCCGATAGGCTGGTCCATCCCTGTGGCCGTGAGGTTGGCTGTTGAGGTGACAAAGTCGAGTTGTCCGAGAACCTTGGAAGCTCCAGCCCCATTGCCCAAGCCCGCCGCATTCTGGAAGATGAGCACACGGTGATTGCCGTATTCCGCGAGATACAGTGTCCCGGTCGAGGACACGGTCACGCTTGTTGGGAAATTCATCCCGGAGCTGCTGGTGGCGCTGCCTGAGTTGGTGAAATTCACTTGGCCGAGCACGCCGTCGGCATTGGCCCCGTTGCCTTTGGCGCTCACATTGTCGAATCGCAGAACGCGGTTGTTGCCTGAGTCCGCGACCCACAGGCGGTCTGCGGCGTCCACAAACACGCCGTAGGGGGAACTCAACTTCGCGGCGGTGCTTCCGGCAGAGGAAGTGGTGAAATCCGGCTGTCCTAGAACCTTGTCGGCAGTGGGTTGATCCGAGCGGTATGCCGCCGCTTCGAACATGAGCACACGGCCATGGCTACTTGACGCGACCCATAGCCTGCCAAGGCGGTCGAGGCACAGGCCGATGGGGCGGCCTATGGTGTTTGCGGCTGCACCCGAGGAAGTCGCACTGAAGCTGGGCTGTCCGAACACCGCTTCCGCTCCCGCGCCGTGGGTCAGTGAATTGAGATTCCGGTAGCGGAGAACGCGGTTATTCTCGTAATCGCTCACAAAAACCTTTCCGGTGACGGGATCAACGACGACTCCTTCCGGGCGATTGAGGCTGAATGATGAATCGACGGCTGGATTGACAGCGGAAACAAAGTCCGTCTGCCCGAGCACGAGGTTGGCGGCCGCGTAGTTGGGAATCTTCTTCTGGGCGAAACAAGTGCCCGCAAGTGCGAGGCAGCATCCGGCGATAGATAAGAGATGTGTTTTCATAGAGCCTATGGACTAGCCGCCGGACTCCGACTCGACAAGGTATTTCAGGTTTTAGATCGAGGCGCGTGTGCGCCCCATGGTTGCTTCGCAAGCTTCCCATCCGTCATTTGAAATCTGATAGCCTGCTAGGTGCTTTTTCCGCGTGACCCATAGCACTAGGACACTCAACCTCGCCGCACACGCCATGGGAAACTTCACCGCTTTCGAACATAAGATGACCGCCGCCGGGATGGGCGATGCCGCGATCCGCGCCTTTCGCCGGAATTACGAGGCTCTACTCCGCAATGAAACAGGGATGATCCCCGAGGACAGCATCGCGCCCGCCGACAATCTTGCCTCGCTCGAAAGTCTCAACGCTACTCCCGCAAACGCCGCGTTGCTCGCTCAAGCCGTGGTCATCAAGCTCAACGGCGGCCTCGGTACCAGCATGGGTCTGCAAGGGCCTAAGAGTCTGCTCGCCGTGCGCGATGGTGTGAACTTCCTCGATCTGATGGTCCGCCAGATTCTCGATCTGCGTAAAACCAGCGGTGCTCCCGTGAGACTGCTGTTGATGAACAGCTTCAGCACTAGCGAGGACACGCTCGGGCATCTTTCGCGCTATGCGGCGCATGGTTTGGCCGATGCAAACGAAGTCGAGTTGATGCAAAACCAGATCCCGAAGATCGACGCCGCCACGTTTGCACCGGTGAGCTGGCCTGCCGATCCCGATCTCGAATGGTGCCCGCCCGGCCATGGCGATTTGTATCCGGCTCTGGTCGGTAGCAGTTGGCTGGACCGACTGCTCGCCGAGGGTGTTAGATATGCCTTCGTTTCCAACTCGGACAATCTCGGAGCGATTCTCGATCCCGTCATTCTCAGTTACTTTGCGGATTCCGGCGTGCCGTTTCTCATGGAATGCACCCGCCGCACCGCTGCGGACCGCAAGGGCGGTCACCTCGCGAAACGCAAGTCCGATGGACGACTGCTGCTGCGCGAAGTCGCGCAGTGTCAGGACTCCGATCTCGCCGCCTTCCAAGACATCGACCGCCACCAGTATTTCAACACTAACAGTCTTTGGCTCCGTCTCGATCTACTGAAAGAACAACTCGCCGCCGACTCCGGCGTGCTACCGCTGCCGATGATCCGCAACAACAAGACCGTCGATCCGCGCGACAAGAAATCCATCGCCGTCATCCAGCTCGAAATTGCCATGGGCGCGGCCATCGAGTGCTTCGCTGGCTCCGCCGCCATCGACGTGCCGCGCAGTCGTTTCGCACCGGTGAAAACCACTGGCGACCTGCTCGCCCTGCGCTCGGATGCGTATGAAGTTCTTGAAAACGGCCAGGTCCGTCTGCATGCCTCGCGCCAGGGAAAGCCGCCCGTCATCCAGCTATCGGATGATTACAAACTCGTCGATTCCATCGAAAATCTCGGCGTTCCCAGCCTCATCGGCTGCTCATCGCTCAAAGTCAGCGGTCCGGTCCGTTTCGCTCCCGGAGTGATCATCGAAGGGGATGTGGAATTCATCAACGAGGGTTCCGAGGTCATGACAGTTGCTCCGGGAACCTACCGTGACTAGTAGGCTGTCAGATTTTAAATGACAGATAGAGAGGTGGCGAAGCCACGATGGGGAGCACACGCGCCTCGCGTGTTGTTTTCGACGCCCTCGTCGAAAACCGCGTCGAATGGCCTGACACGCCAGTCTTCGGCGAGGGCGCCAAAGACAACACGCGAGGGCGCGTTTGCTCCCCAAGATTTCGCGACGCATCCGCCAAACTAGATTTTACAGCCTCCTAGCAGTCTGTCCTCATTCGTGACAATTCCGTTACCCAATTATCACCCAATCGTAAATTTTCAAGATCACCGCACTTGCCACGGGCGGGACTTGCCACTAAGCCGTGCGAAGCATGGCCAGTATTGGTTCCCTCACCCTCCCTACGGACGGCTTTGATGCCGTGATTTTCGATTGCGACGGAACACTCGTCGATTCCATGCCCGCGCACTTCGAGGCATGGTGCGAAGCCCTCGCGCTTTACGGTGCGGGCGGGGTTTTCAAGGAGGATGTTTTTTTCGCCATGGGCGGCCGTCCCACTCGCGATATTGTGGTGGAACTCAATGACGAATATGGCCTGCACCTCGATCCGGAAGCTGTGGCATTCGCGAAACGTGAGGCTTTCCTCAGGCGTCTCGAAACGATCACTTTGATTGACGAGGTGGCGGCCTTCGCCGAAAGCCTGCGCGGCAAAGTCCCCATGGCCATCGCCAGCGGTGGCGGCCGCATGGTGGTCGAGAAAACGCTGCGGATCGTCGGTGTTTCCGATTGGTTCGATGAAGTGGTGACTGCCGATGATGTGAGCGAGGGTAAACCGGCACCGGATGTTTTCCTCAAGGCATCGCGCTTGCTTGGCGTGGTGCCCTCGAAGTGCCTTGCCCTGGATGATGCGCCGGCTGGCATCCTCGCGGCGCAACGCGCGGGCATGCAGGTGATTTGCATTCCTTCGCCGCTGAGTTCCACGCTGGCTTGAGGTGTTTTCAGGACAGGGAAAGCGTCTTGCAGAGAAGCTCCACGGCATCCGCTGGGTGTGATGCAGATAGGCTGATGCGCAGTCTTGCCGTGCCGCGCGGGACGGTGGGGTAGCGGATGGCGGGGACGACGAATCCGGCGTCCGCGAGTGCGGCTGATGCGGCAAGCGCGGCTTCGTTGGAGCCGAGGACGCGAGGGATGATCGGGGTGGGGGAGGCGGAGAGTTTTGAAATGTTTTCCCGGAGTTTCCTGCGCAGGGATTTTCCTTCCTCGGAGCGGATGAGTTCCAGCGAGGTGATGGCGGCATGAGCTAGTGATGGAAGTGGCGCGGTGGAGTAGATGAAGGAACGGGCGCGGTTCACTAACAGATCTATCCAGTGCCGCGAGGCTGCGACGTATCCACCAGATAGGCCGGCGGCTTTACTGAGGGTGCCCATTTGGAAGGTGATGCGGTGTTGCAGTCCTTCCTGCTCGGCGAGGCCCATGCCATTTTCTCCGAGCACGCCGAAGCCATGGGCTTCGTCTAACAAGATGAGCGCGTCGTGGTTCTCGGCGAGCGTGACGATGTCGCGCAGTGGGCAAAGATCGCCGTCCATGCTGAAGACAGATTCGGTGGCGATGAGGATGCGCACGTTCTTGTCCTGAGCGCGGATGGAAACGAGCAAGCGTTCGAGTTTTCCAAGATCGTTGTGTGGAAAAACGCGGATCGTCGCGCCTGATAGACGCGCGGCATCGACGAGGCAGGCGTGGCAGAGCTTATCTAGCAGGATGAAATCCGCCTTGCCGACGATGGCGGGAATGAGACCGAGCGGGGTGGCGAAGCCGGAGCTGAACAAGAGCGCGGCTTCAGTTAGTTTAGCATCGGCTAGGGTATCTTCCAGCAAGCGGTGGGGCGGTAGCGTGCCGCAGACGAGACGAGACGCGGCGGCACCGGCTCCGTATTTCCGCACGCCTTCGACGAGTGCGTTTTCAATCTGCGGGTGGCGTGCGAGACCGAGGTAGTCGTTGGATGCGAAGTTCCACATTTCCCTGCCGTTGCGTAAAATACGCGGCCCGGCCGGTGAATCGAGCGGCTGGAGTGAACGCAGCAGTCCCTCGTTAAGGAGTTGTTGCAGTTCCTCGGAAGGCGTCGGCATGGCTCAGGCTCCTGTCCCGGCTCCGGGTCGTTCGAGCGCCCAGCGCAGCAGCTTGGTCGAGTCTGACCAGATGTTAGGCGTGTTGGACTTGAGCACGACGACGATGACAGAGCGGCCTTGAAGCGAGCCGCTGGAAATGAGGCAGCGTCCCGAGGCGTTGGTGGTTCCGGTTTTCAGGCCATCGCAATAGGGCAGTGTCTTGAGCACCTTGTTTGTGTTCTCTAACAAACGAGTGCGGCCATCGTTGAAACGAAAGGTGAAACTCTTGGTGGCAGTGTAGGAGCGGATCAGCGGGCTGCGGTAGGCAGCGCGGGCGGCGATGGCCATGTCACGCGCGGTGGAATACTGGCCGGGTTCGGTGAGGCCGTGCGGGTTTTTGAAATGCGAGTTGCGCATGCCTAGGGCGGCGCATTTGCGGTTCATGAGCGCGGCGAATCCTTCCTGACTGCCACCGACATCGCGGGCGAGTGCACGTCCGATGTCGTTGGCGCTCTTAACCATGAGCACCTTGAGCAACTCGCGGCGGGTATGGACTTCACCGGCTTTCAGTCCGAGATTGGTGGGTTCGCACTGTCCGTCGCTGGCCTCGCTGATCACGGGTTTGTCGATGTTTCCGGCATCGAGCACGCAGAGGGCAGTGACGATTTTTTGAGTGCTGGCCACCGCGCGCGGCAGGTCGGCGTTCTTGGCGTAAAGCACGCGACCGCTGTCCACGTCAATGACGATGGAACTCTCACCGACGATGGGCGGCGGCGCAGTGGGCGGGATGACGCCGACGCGCACCGGTGTTTGTTGCCTGACGACAGGTTGGCGTTGAGCTTCGCCGCGCGGAGACGTCCGGGGTGGAGGATTTCCGCCGCAGGATGTGACTGTGGCCGCCGTGATGGCGAGGACGGCGAGGCGGACGCAGAGCAGTCTGAACATGCGCGGAATGATCCCGATGAAGCGCTGCGGATCAAGCCGCGAATGCGCTGGATGGACGATCAAGGCATTCGCGGTGGCAACAGGCTGCCATCAGGATCTGCTCCCGGCTCTGGCAGCGTAGGTTCCTTGAAATCCACCGGTCCGCCGAAAATCCAGAAGCCGCTGCGTTCGTTCCGATAGGCGAGCGCGCGCTCCTTGCCCGTCGGCAGGTCCTTGAGATCCTTTTCCCGGACATCCACCACTTTCACGCGGCTGCCGGGCAGCAGGTTGGCGAGATGCATATCCGGCAGCTTCGGCATCGGGATCGAGGAGATCTTTGAAACCGTGGCCGAGGTCGAGTTCTTCACCATCGCGACAGAACTCCGGCCCGCATCGCGCAGTGTGCCGCAGGAAACGAGTGGGATGGATGCCGCAAGAACGAGAATTTTCGCAGCCCGTGGGTTGGATTGCATGGTGTGGGACGGGGAGGAAAACTTAGCATTAATAGCGGAGCTGTCCATGGCTGGTTTCATGGCGATCATGTCACGTTTCGTGGCATGATCGGAAGCGGATTCATCGTGGGACGAGAACTAGAAAATTCCTCACCGGGCGATTCCAAGGTGCTCGTCTCACCACCGGACCGCCGGAGATTTTTCCGGAAACCCATAGGTCCGAGGAACGACCGCCATCGAGATTGAGCGCGTGTTTCACCGGCCAGCCTGCGGGATTCGCGGTGATGATGATTTTGCTCAAGTCGGCGAGCGTGCAGGCAGAGGCTCTGCCAATCCACCAACGGTTGCCGCCGTCCCACAGGATGAAGGTGCGGACGCTGGACTTGATTGGATCTAGCCCGGAAACCGCGCGCTTGTTTTCCACCAGCATCGGCCCGGCCTGGATCAACTCGCGCATGGCGATGGCCCCGGCACGCCCCAGACTTTCGCGGCGGCTGATGGCGGCTTGCCCGGCTGTATCTTCATGCCACACGCCGCTGCCGAGCGAGGACGCGGTGTTCCATGCGCCCGCTGGTTTTCCCGCTGCGACGATGAGTCCTAACGGCTCGCCCTGCGGCGTAAAAAAACCTGCATTCACCGCCGCCCATCCATCTAACAAGCCGCCTGCTGCCGCCGCATCCGCAATAGCCGATCCAGGCCCTTGTTTCTGATCCGCCACGACAAGCCGATGACTTCGCGAGTCGAAAGCCACGCCCTCAATGGTGACGCCCGAAACATCCGCCCGCGTCAAGCGCGCCGTTTCCAAAGGCGCTTCGATTCGCGGCGCGGTTCTCACGTCTTCCTTCACCCGCGTGGCTGGCGGCGGAGACGCTTCACGCACGGGCGCACAGCTTGCCATCATCACCAACCATGAAACCGCAGCCGCAATACGCATGATCGTGATTGTCTGTCCTCGCGGGCGTTTGGCAAGCCGCCCCTTCTTCCTTGGCAGGCTGAAACCAAGCCCTTATCCCTCTTTCACGATGCCGATCATCCTCCGCTTTCTTGTCTGGACCGCAGTGGCCGCGCTTGGCGCGATCGCGGTGGCCGTGGCTGCATTTCAACGCAGCGAGCCGGTCAACGCGCTCTGGCTTGTCGTCGCCGGCGTCTGCACTTTCGCAATCGGCTATCGTTTCTACAGCGCGTGGATCGTCGCGAAAGTCCTCACCATTGATGAAACCCGCGCGCCTGCCGCAGTGACGAAGGCCGATGGCAAAGACTACGTGCCCACGCCGAAGTGGGTGGTTTTCGGTCATCACTTCGCAGCCATCGCCGGGCCGGGACCGCTGGTCGGGCCAGTGCTCGCGGCGCAGTTCGGCTACCTGCCCGGCACGCTGTGGATTCTGATAGGTGCCACGCTCGGCGGTGGTGTGCATGATGCAGTGGTGCTCTTCGCAAGCATGCGCCGCGACGGCAAATCCCTCGGACAGATGCTCAAGGAGGAGATCAACCCGGTCATCGGCCTCATCGCGATGATCTCGCTGCTGGCGATCATGACGATTCTGTTAGCCGTGCTTGGCTTGGTGGTCGTGAAAGCCCTCGCCGAGAGTCCGTGGGGGCTGTTCACCATCGCCGCCACCATTCCGCTGGCAATGGTCATGGGTATTCTTCTCAGGTCCGGCGTGATGAATGTCACCGGGGTTTCCATCCTCGGCGTGCTTGGTTTATTCCTCGCCGTAGTGGCCGGGAAATATCTGCCTCCATCCTGGAACGAAGCTCTCACTCTGAAACCCACCCAGCTCGCATGGGCGATCATGATTTACGGCTTCGCCGCCTCGGTCCTGCCGGTGTGGTTGCTGCTGGCACCGCGCGACTACCTCAGCACCTTCATGAAGCTCGGCACCGTCGCCGTGCTCGGAGTATTCATCGTCATCGCCATGCCGCCGCTTCACATGCCTGCGGTCACGCAGTTCGTCGATGGCAGCGGCTTCGTGGTTCCCGGCCCGGTGTTTCCTTTCGTCTGCATCACCATCGCCTGCGGAGCAGTGAGCGGATTCCACGCGCTCATTTCCTCCGGCACAACGCCGAAATTGTTAGGCAGGGAGAAAGACATCCGCCTCATCGGCTACGGCGCGATGGTCACTGAGATGCTCGTCGCACTGATGGCGATCATCGCCGCCTGCGCACTGCCGCCGGGCGAATACTTCGCGATCAACTCACCCATCCAGCCGGGCGACAACGCCGCGCTCACCAAGCAGTTGGACAAAATCAGCAACCTTGATTCCAAAGGCACCTACGCCGTCACCCACGCCGACATGCTGAAGATGACGCGCGACATGGGCGAACCCACCACCGTCAAACTCGCCGACAGCAGCGTCGTCACCGACTACCCGACGATGGTCGGTAAAACCGGCGGCGCACCCACCTTCGCAGTCGGCATGGCGGCT
>JANMLQ010000021.1:0-11829 GCA_031372635.1 Akkermansiaceae bacterium
TGCGCATGCAGGAAAACTTTTCAGGTTGCCGGGTACTCTCCTACTGCATCATGTCCAATCACTTCCATATCCTGCTGGAAGTGCCGCCGATGCCGGAGGCTGGGATTTTCAACGAAGAGCTTCTAAAGCGGCTTTCCGCACCGAATTCGGAGGCGTTTGTAGCCGTGGTGGCACAGGAGCTGATTCAAGCGCATGCTGAGGACCGGGATGAGCGGGTGGCTGAAATCCGCGCGCGTTTCAGCTATCGGATGCACAATCTCAGCGAGTTCATGAAGACGCTGCTGCAGCGCTTTACGCGCTGGTTCAACCGCACGCACAATCGCAGCGGCACGCTTTGGGAAGAACGCTACAAGAGCGTGATCGTGGAAAGCGGGATCGCGGCGCGGACGATGGCGGCCTACATTGATCTGAATCCTGTGCGCGCGGGCATGGTCTCAGACCCGGCGGAGTATCGCTGGAGCAGCTACGGCGAGGCGGTGGGCGGTGGTTCGAAAGGCAATGGCAAAAAGGCGCGCGAGGGGTTGGTGAGAGCGTGCATGAGCCATCAGGGTGCGGGTTTTGAGTCGGAAAAATGGAAGGATGTTTCGCGGATTTACCGGCGGACTATGGGTCTGGCGCTTGGCAGAAAAAGCGGCAAGGCGGAGTTGGGGGCCAGCCCCATGATGACGAAGAACATGGAGGAAATGCTGGCCGACGAGGACAACGAAACGTTTTTGCCAGATATGAGGGTGGCTGGCATGCTGCGACACCGGGTTCGGTATTTCACGGATGGAGCGATCATCGGCAGCAAGGAGTTCGTGAACGAGGCCTTCAACGCGGCACGGGAACGTTTTACGGCAAAGCGGAAAAATGGCGCACGGCGAATGAAGGGAAGCGGGAAGGAGGCTGCTGGTTTGCTTTGGAGCGTGCGGGATTTGAGAGTGAATACCTGAGGCTTGAGGATTGGATTTAGCGTCCTATTTCTCTTCGTCCGGGATCTTGATCCTAGCGGGGACGTCCTTGATTTCGATGCCGGCTTTGGTGAGTGAGTCCCAGACTTGGAGCAGGCGTTCGAGCGGGAGTTTGCGGTCGGCTTGGAGTTCGAGTTTGCGGCCGGGGTTTTGTTTTTGATAGGCGGCAAGGTAGGATTCTAACAGCCCTTCAGGCACGGCGAGGGTATCGAGCGAGACGTTTCCGAGAGCATCTACGGCGATGACGGAGCGGGCGTCGGCGACTTTGTCGGTGGGGACTTCCCGCACGGTGGGCAGCTCGATGCGGAGGACGTTGCGGGGTTTCTTGAAGTTGGTGGTGACGATGAAAAAGATCAACATGATAAGCATGATGTCGATCATGGGGATGATCGTCACTTCCGGTCGTTTGCGGGAATGGCGGTGGAAACGCATGGCGACTCAGTTCTTGGAGGCTGCCTTCTGGCATGCGTGGGCCAAGCCCGAGAGCAAGGTTTCCAAGCGCGCGGTGAGCACGTCGATCTTGCGGGTGAAAAAGCCATGGGCGATGACGCAGGGCACGGCGATGGCAAGCCCGGCGATGGTGGTGGTCATGGCCTCGGCGATGCCGCGGGCGATGACGAGGTAGTCGGCGGCTTCGCTGAGGCCATCGAAGATGGTGACCAGCCCGGAGGCGGTTCCTAACAGACCGAGCAGCGGGGCGATGGTGATGACGACATCGAGCACGCCGATGCCTGCGTGCATGCGCGTGGATTCCTCACGGGCGGCGGATTCCACCGCAGCGGTGATTTCATGCTGGGATTTTCCCCGATGTCGGTAGGCGATGGAGCCGAGGCGGGCGAGTGTGCTGCGGCCTTGCTCTAACTCTTTGAGCACTGGCGCGATTTGGTCTGCGGCGGCGAGTTCCTGGAAATCCTCCACCTGGCGGGCGAGTGTGCCGGGAACGACGCGGTTGCGGGAAAGCGAGAGGGTTTTATAAAGCACGGCGGTCATGCCGGCGATGGAAGTCATGCCGAGCGGGATCATGAAAATCCCGCCTTTGAGCAGGAAGGTCCATGTGCCTTGTATCGCGTGGGTGATGGAAACTGCGGAGAGGAGGCTGGGGTAATCGGGCATAGGGAGAGGGATCAGAAGTGGAATCGAAAAATCAGTTCGAGTGGTTCTTTGTCATATTCCTTGCGCAGGGAGGCTGGCATGGCGGGGATTTCTGCATCGCGGATGGAATTGAGGGTGAAGCCTTTTTGGACCTCGCCAGTTTCCATTTCGCCGACGAACTGCACGGAGCGGACCTTGCCGCCGGTCTCGACGAAGAAGCGCACGGTGAGGAATCCCGGTGTGATGAAATCGCGGTGACGCACGCAGTTGCGCTGCCATTCCTGTTCGACGGCTCGGCTGATGGAGGCCTGATAGCGACCGAGCGGGGTGTCGGCTACATCGAGTGCGCTGGTGCCGGTGCGGGAAATCGAGCCGACGACGGCGGTCTTGCGCTGGTAGCCTTGAAACGCGGGGTCGCTGGTGGTTTTCGGCTTCGGAGCCTCGGTGATTTTGGTTGGCGTCTTGGGCGCGGGATTTTCCGGGGTTTGCTCGGCGGGCTGACGTGGCGGGGTGGGTTTGATTTGCTCTTGCGGCGAGGTTTCCTGTGAAACGGCGACGTCCACCGGGTTTTGCCCCTGCAATAATTTCTCGCGCGGCGGGGGTGTGCTGGCCTCGGTGTCCTGGCCTTTGGCTTCGGTTTTGCGGGCCATGGTTTCCTGAGGGGCGGTTGGCTCTGTCGTAGCTGGCGTTTCCTCAGTAGGAGAGGGCTTGGAAGCACCGGTCAGGCTGCCGTCTTTGTATCGGCTCTCGGTGGTTTCGATTTCCGAATCCTTGGGATCGATCCCGGCTTGGGAGGGCAGGGCGGGCGCGGTCGGCACGGGCGCGCGATCACTGGTGGCCTGCGTGTCGCGCTCGCCGATAAATGACGGTTTTTCCATAGGCGGGGCGATCTGGTCATCGGAGGTTCTGGCGAATTCCGGCTTCGCGGCAACGGCGGGAACGGGCGCTGGCTGTGAAGTGGGCGAGGCTTTCGCAAACTCCGCGAAAATAGTAGCTACGGATTCCGCAGGCGGCGGCGGGCGCAGGGTGGCGGCTTGTTTTCTGAGTAGGGCTGATTCCAGCGCCGCGAGGCCCAGGGCGGCCACGATCACGGCGTTCACAAGCATGGACAGCCCGAGCGCGATCAGCCAGAGGCGACCTTCGCCGTGGTTTTGGGGAAATGCCGACGCCTGCATGTTCAACGCGGCTACTTTTGCCGGGAAAGCCGCCATGCGCAATCCGGGAAACGCTGAAACACTGGCGCTACTGAGGGAACTGAATTCGTCACGATGGAATCATCGTTGTGTTTTTTGTCCCCGTTGGGACGAAGAGCGAAGCAATGCATGCCGGGAATCAACCAATCTTTGTCAGGTGAACTAGTGCCAATTCTGTGACTTGTGCGAAATGTCGGCGTTTTCGGAAAAGTCGAAGCGGGAAATTTTCAAGAATCACCCCAAAATTGGCAATTTTTCGTTGAACTAAAGACCCGAGTTTTGCAGCTTCCGCTCGCGAAAGGCAAATTTTATGAGCAAAGAGCAAATGGACGGCGCACAAGCCCTTATCAAGACCCTCGATGATTTGGGAATCGAAT
The DNA here is from genome assembly GCA_031372635.1 of Akkermansiaceae bacterium. Taxonomy (GTDB): domain Bacteria; phylum Verrucomicrobiota; class Verrucomicrobiia; order Verrucomicrobiales; family Akkermansiaceae; genus Luteolibacter. Next base: position 3,613 of record JANMLQ010000021.1, read on the forward strand.
ACATCTTCGGCTACTCCGGCGGAGCAGCGATCCCCATTTTTGACGCCCTAGAAACGGTAAAGACCAAGATGAAGTTCATCCTGGTCCGTCACGAGCAGGGAGCCGTCCACATGGCGGACGGATACGCCCGCGCCACCGGCAGACCTGCCGCCGTGCTGGTGACTTCCGGACCCGGTGCCGGAAACACGGTGACCGGACTGATGACAGCGATGATGGACTCCGTGCCGATGCTCGTCATCTGCGGCCAGACCGTGACTTGGATGCTCGGCAAGGACGCTTTCCAAGAAGCGGACATTTTCGGCATCACGATCCCGGTGGTAAAACACAACTACCTCGTGAAGGACACCAATGCCCTTCCGCGCATCGCCCGCGAAGCCTATCACATCGCGACCACCGGTCGCCCCGGCCCGGTGCTCATCGACGTGCCGAAAGACATTTCCCAAGGCCCATTCAGCGGTGATTTGAATGCCTCCTTCGATCTGCCCGGCTACCACCCGGAAACCTGCATGGAGATTTCCGAAAAGGCCGCCAAGCAGGCCGCCGAACTGATTTCCAAAGCCAAGCGCCCGGTGATTCTCGCCGGCCAAGGTTGCATGATCTCCCGCGCAGACAAACAACTCCTGGAGCTCGCGGAAAAACTCAACGCACCCGTCACCACCACGCTGTTAGGCAAGGGCGTGTTTCCCGAGACCCACCCGCTCTCGCTCGGCATGCTCGGCATGCACGGCACCGCTTATGCCAACAAAGCGATGGTCGAATGCGACCTGCTGCTCAACGTCGGCTCGCGTTTCGATGACCGCATCATCGGCCAGCCCGCGAAGTTCTGCAAAGACGCGCCGATCATCCACATCGACATCGACCCTGCCGAAATGGGCAAGATGATCCGCCCGGATGTCGAGATCGTCGGCGATGCGAAGGCCGCGCTGGACGCCATCCTGCCGCTGGTCGGCCCGCTGGAAACCACCGAGTGGCTCGCCAAGCTGGATGGCTATAAGAAAAAGTATCCGCTCAGTTACAAGAAGCAGGGAGGTCTGCGCATGCAGCAGGTGATCGACGAGCTCTATCAGCTCACCGGCGGCAAGGCGATCGTTTCCACGGACGTCGGCCAGCACCAGATGTGGGCGGCGCAGTTTTACAAAAACGACGCCTCCTATCACTGGCTCTCCTCCGGCGGCGCGGGCACCATGGGCTTCGGATTCCCAGCAGCCATCGGCGCACAACTCGCCTGCCCGGACAGCACCGTGATTTCCATTTCCGGCGACGGCGGCTTCCAGATGACCTTGTTTGAACTCGCTACCGCGCAGATTCACAAGTTGCCCATCAAGATCGTGGTGCTCAACAACCACTACCTCGGCATGGTGCGCCAGTGGCAGGAGTTGTTCTATGAAGACCGCACCTCCGGCGTGGACTTGATAGGAAATCCAGATTTCTGCAAACTCGCGGACGCCTATGGCATTCCATCCGTCCACATCAAGCGGCCGGCGGATGTCACCCGCATGTTAGAGAAGGCGCTCGCCTACAACGATGGCCCCTTCCTCATCCACGCCGAGTGCGTGAAGACCGACAACGTATTCCCCATGATCCCCGCAGGTGCCGCACTGGAAGACATGATTACCGAGGCTCCCAAGCAGAAGATGGCGAAACCCATCGGTTCCACGTAATGGCAAATCCGAATCTCAAATTTCAAATCTCCCTTCCACCATACCCCACACCATCGTGACTTCAGAAACACCTGTCCCGACACCGCCCATCGCCCGCGGACCGATGCACACGCTTTCCGTGCTCGTCAACAACTCCCCCGGCGTGCTCATGCGCATCTGCCAAGTATTCTCGCGCCGTGGTTTCAACATCGACTCACTCGTCGTTTCGGAAGGCCGCAATGCCAACTTCTCGCGCATGACCGTCGGCATCTCCGGTGATCCGCAGGGCCTCAGCCAGATCATCATGCAGGTGGGAAAACTCATCGACGTGATCCACTGCTTCGAGCACACCTCGGATGACTCGGTGACCAAGGAGATGATCCTCGTCAAGATCCAGTGCTCGCCCACCGAGCGCTCGATGGCACTGCAAATCGCCGAGCATTTCAATGGCAAGACCGTGGACCTCACGCCCGCTTCAATGATCGTCATGATTAGTGGAGACAGCCCGAAGATCGATGCTGCGGTGAACATGTTCTCGCAGTTCAGCATCATCGAGACAGTGCGCACCGGCAAGGTCGTCATGGCCCGCGGCGAGCAGCCGACGTGAGCGGGCAAACATCTGTAGGGCCGCAGTAATCCGCCGTTCACACTTATGTAAAAAGTGTGAATTTGGCCGGTGATAGAAATCATCGGGAATGTCGAGAGTTGCCTTCATGGGCTATAGCATTCTGCATTCCCGGAATGCGTCAAATTTACAGCTCACCCCAGCTTGCCGCGCACTGCCGCCCACACGCGTTCGGTTTCCAGTTCCTTCTGGCAGCGCAGATCCATCGGGCATTTTGCGAGCAGGCAGGGTGCGCATTCGACGTGCCGCCTGACTACCGTGTGACGCCTTCCGAGCGGGCGTTTCCATGCCGGATCATTCGGGCCGAAGAGTGTCACGCAGGTGCCTCCCACATGCGCGGCGAGATGCGGCAGCGAGCCATCCGCCGCGATGACCAGTCCATGCACCGCGAGCAAGGGCAGTGCCCCGGCCAGCGGAGACGCGTGGAAAAACTCCACGCCCTCGCCGAGTTCCGCCGCGAGATGTTTTCCGAGTTCCCGGCCACCGCTTACACCGGCGATGGTCAGTCGCTTGCCGCTCTCTAACAACTTGCGCCCGAGTTCCGCCCATCTCTCCAGCGGCCATTCGTGACTTGTTCCGAAATCCGAGTCCGGGCACAGCAGCACCGCGCCCGCCACTGGCTCGATTCCGATCGCCACCGGCGCGAAAAACTCCGGACTCAGCGTGTGGATTCCCATTTGCTCGATCGCCGCCAGATAGAACCTCACCCGGTGCTCCAGCGGCTTTTCCGATAATGCCAGTGGATGCGTAAGTTGCTTCGCGAGCTTACGTTCACCCGGCCCAAGCCGCCTTGGCACGTCTGCGATCTTCATGGCATCCGCTGCGAATCCCGGCTCCCACACCAGAGCGGCCTGCCAATTTCCACGGAGCTCCGCCGCAGTCGCTTTCGCCTTCTGCTTGATCGGAAAGGCCAGCACCTCAAGCCCGGCGAGCGTTTGCCAGAACTCCTTCTGCTCCTCGCGACAAATGACCCCGATTCCCAAACCCGAAGCCATCAGCGCCCGCAGCGCAGGCACTGCGAAACACGCCTCATCCCACCGCTCCGGCGCGGCCACCAGCATGTCCCGTCCCTTCGTCACCTGCGCAGGCTAAGGCGCGAATCCGCATACTGGAATCGCAAAGTCTGTTCGCTTCAGCTCTGCGGTGCCGCGACCACTTCCTCATACGGCTGGATGACCACGAAGCCGCTGCCCTCGAACAGCATTTGAAACGACTCCCCCGATCCGCGGCCGATGAAGGTGCGCAACGAGGTGTCCGTCTTGAACTGCGGCGTCAGATTGCCCGACCACGCCACGGTGGCATTCGGGTCCGTGCACACCGGATTTCCCGGCGTGACCAACAGCGTGCGCGGTTCGTAGTGGCTGGTGATCGCCAACATGCCGCTGCCTTCCAGACGGATGTTGAAAAGCCCGCCTGATAGAAGCGCGGCCACTTTTCGCATCATCGAGATCGTGTGTTTCAATGATGGCTCGAAGGCGAGGACATCGTTGCCATTCACGCAGATCGCTTCGTTTTGCAGACGGATGATGCTCACCTTCTTGCCGGCATCTGCGAGATAGAGTTTCCCCTGGCCCTCGGCGTAGGTGATGGACATGCCTTCGCCGGACACCGCTTTTTTCAAAAGATTCGCAAGCCCCTGATCCAATGCCTTCTCGCGGGTGAAGCGGATGTTTCCCTGATACGCCACCATCGATCCCATCTTGGTGTTTACCCTTCCGTTGAGATTCACTTCGAGCAAACGCTCCGTTTCCTTCTCGAACAATCCATGGCCTTTGTCCTCTTGGGTGGTGGCGCGGACGAATTCATCAAGCGTGTGGCTCGGACTTGTGGGGATCGGTGGTGGAGTTTGCATGGTGGCAGGGAACTGACGATGTGGAAACTACCCGGCCTTCTCATCGCGTGACGAGTGAAAAGCGGTTGGATGTTTGTCACCCGCATTCGCTTGGCATTACTACTTCGGGAAATCCGCATCTCTGATCACGTTGTCATTTCAGGCAATCGCCCAGCATTTCATGGAACAGAACCACGGTCGGTGCCCAGCTTCCTCCCATGGAAGCGTGCCATAGGGATCGCTTGGGCGCGGACGCAGGCTTACGAACGGTGGAAGGCCGCAGCGCATGGCGATTGCGTTGGTGAGTAGCTGGGCCGTCCGACCGTTGCCATTGGCAAAAGGATGGATCCGCACCCACTCCGAGTGTGCCCATGCGCAGGTCTCGATCACCGCCAACAATCCGTCCTCGTCGGGTAGTTCGTTTGGAGCAACGGACACGTCCAGTTTGTTGAGCACTCTTTCCATCGTGGACTCGAATTCCGCGAGTTCATTCGCCACTTGGTCGGGCTGCGTTCCACGGTGTTTGCCAATGCTGACTTCGCATCTTTTCAGCGGCGGCTCGCCCCGAACCACTCCCACCGCTGCTCCCGGCGTAGTGCCTTGTCGCGGATCTCGCGCAGAAGTTTTTGGAGATTCTCGGCCAGAAGGGGATTGTCCAAATCCCAATCAGCCATGGAGCAGCCTCCTGATTTCCGTGCTCACCGGCTGCTTGGCTTGTTCGATTTTTCGCTCAAATGGATCCCGGTGTGCCGCTTCGGCTTCTGCAAAATCCCTGATGACCTTTTCGTGGTCCGGGTCGCGCGTGCGACAGGTTTTCAGCGCGGCCAAAGTCGCTTTCAAATTCCGCTCGGTTTCGTTGATCCGCTGTTCCAAAAAAAATCCGCACCGCCTCGTTAATCAGTCGGTTCTTTGGTTTTCCAACGAGCGCGCTGAACCGGTCTAGGGAATCTTGCAGGCACTCTTCCAAGCGGAAGGTCGTGGCTTTCATACCGACAGAATCCCGACCGAAGGATGTGATGTTAAATCGCAAAAATGACATCGCTAGGGTGTGTGGTCATGTGATGGGATATTTGAAATCAGGCGCGGCGGCGGCGCAGCGAGAAGGCACCGAGCGTGACCATACCTAAGAGTGCCGAGCCGGGTTCCGGCACCACGACTAGGAAGCCGCGCATTTCCCCGCCGCCGTTGTTCGCGGTATGGATATTGATGTAAAACTTGCCGTTCAGCAAATCGGTTTCCTCTCCGGCCGTGAGCAAGATTGGCGCATTGTTAATCGTGCCGCCAGTAACCGCATTGCTCGAACGGGTCAGGCTGAACAAAACCGTGGCAGTCTGGTTGAAGTTGCTGACTCCATTGAAACCATTGTTGTTGACCGTCGGGCCGTGGAGGTGGGAATTGTTGGCGGCGCTGCTCAAGTCGATGAAACCTTGGGATGAACCCCAGCCGACATTGAGGGTCAGAAGGTTGGAGACGTCATCGTAAGTGATACCCGCGCCGATTTCGCCACCGGTGCCGCCAATGATGGAACCGGACTCGTTTCCGGGCAGGAGTCCCGCGCCCGCAGTACCAATGAGGTCGAAATTAATCGTGGCGGCATGCGAGGCGGATGCCAGACTACAGGCGATGAGCGTGAGCAGTGTTTTTTTCATTTTTGGGATTTTGTTGGGAATCGGAAACAAGGCAATACACGGGACTCAATCATTCCCACGGCCCGGCGGCAATGAACTTTTGAGCGCACTTTTTACGGTTTCTCCCTAGGCCGTTCGCACGCTGGGCAAGCTCTTGATTTTTCGTGCCTTGCCAGGAGATTCCTGCTTTCTCTCCCCGCGCCTGCCCTTTTTCCAAGACCATGTCCACGTCTCTGACACGCAATTTCTCGATCATCGCCCACATCGACCACGGGAAAACCACGCTCTCGGATCGGCTGATGGGGGCTACCAACACCGTGGCCGTGCGCGATGAGAAGGCCCAACTTCTCGATGCCATGGACCTCGAACGCGAGAAGGGCATCACCATCAAGTCCCACCCCGTCGCCATGGAATACAAGGCGAAGGACGGCAAAACCTACAAACTCAACCTGCTCGATACGCCCGGCCACGTCGATTTCTCCTATGAAGTCGCCCGCTCGCTAGCCGCCTGCGAGGGAGCCATCCTGATGGTCGATGCCGCGCAAGGCGTCGAAGCCCAGACCGTCGCGAATCTCCACCTCGCCCACGCGCAGAACCTCGTCATCATCCCCGTCCTCAACAAGATCGACCTCCCCGCCGCCGATGTCGCGAAGTGCAAAAAGCAGCTCGAAGACATCCTCGCCATCCCCGCCGAGGACGCCATCCCCGCTTCCGCAAAAGCCGGCATCGGCATCGAGGACATCCTGGAAGCCATCGTCAAGCGCGTGCCCGCGCCCGTGGAAAATCCGGACAAACTCCTGCGCGCCTCCGTCTTTGATTCGATCTACGATACCTATCGCGGCGTCGTTTCCTACGTCCGCGTCTTCTCCGGCTCGGTGAAAAAAGGCCAGCGCGTGAAACTCTTCGCTACTAACAAAACCTACGAAATCAAGGAAGTCGGCGTCTTCACCCCAAAGATGAGCGCCCGCGAAAAACTCGTCGCCGGTGACGTTGGCTACGTCATCGCTAACATGAAATCCGCTGACGAAGCGAAGATCGGTGACACTCTAACAGACAGCACCCACCCCTGTCCCGAAGCGCTTCCCGGCTACAAGGAAATCCAACCGATGGTTTTCTCCGGCATCTATCCCGTCGAGTCATCCGACTACGAGGCGCTCAAAGCCGGCATGGGCAAGCTCCAGATCAACGACGCCGCGTTCACCTTCTCTTCGGAAAGCTCCACCGCGCTCGGCTTCGGTTTCCGCTGCGGATTCCTCGGCCTGCTCCACATGGAAATCATCCAGGAACGCCTGCGCCGCGAGTTCAACATGAGCGTGATCTCCACCTACCCGTCCGTCATCTATCAGGTGTCGCTCACCGACGGCACTGAGGTCATCGTGGACAACCCCACCCTTTTTCCCGAAGCCCAAGTCATCCAGGAAATCCGTGAGCCTGTCGTCAACGTGTACATCATGGTCCCCGGTGAATACATCGGAGACATGATGCAGCTCGTGCTCGAAAAACGCGGCGAAGTCACCAACACCGAGACCATTGATGACATGCGCGTCATGCTTTCCTGTGTCCTGCCGCTCGGCGAGATCCTCGTGGATTTCAACGACAAGCTCAAATCCATGACTCGCGGCTATGGCTCCATGGACTACGAGCACGCTGGCTACAAAGCCGCCAAGATGGTCAAAATGGACATGCTCATTGCCGGTGATCCCGTCGAGGCATTCTCCACCATCGTCCACCGCGACAAAGCGGAAAGCTATGGCCGCGTCCTTGCTGGCAAGCTCAAGGAAGTCATCCCTTCGCACCTCTTCGTCGTCGCCATCCAGGCCGCCGTCGGCGGCAAAATCGTCGCACGCGAGAGCATCTCCGCCATGCGCAAAAACGTCACCGCCAAATGCTACGGCGGAGACATCACGCGGAAGCGCAAGCTGCTGGAGAAGCAGAAAGAGGGTAAGAAAAAGATGAAGATGTTCGGCAAGGTCAACATCCCGCAGGACGCTTTCATCAAGGTGCTCAAGAGCGGGGATTGATGAGGCAGGTCAATCCCGGTGATACGGCGAGCCGCTTTTGAGCGAAGCGACGCGGTAGAGCTGCTCTAACAAAACGAGCAGCGCGAGTTCGTGTTGGAGTGTGAAGGGGGAAAGGGTGAGCAGGAGGTCGCAGGCGTCGCGAAGAGCGGCGTTGTGTCCATCCGCCGCGCCGATCAGGAAGGCTGTGGTTTTCACATCGCCGCGCAGGGCGAGCGAGTCGAGCTTGTCTGCGAAGGCGCGGGTGCCGAGACGTTCGCCGCGCTCGTCCAAGGCGATGCGGAAGCAGCCATGGGATTTCTCAAGCAGCCGCGCGGAAACTTCGTCGCGCGTACCAGCCTTCACGATCACGAGTTCGTATGCGCCGAAGCGCGAGAGCCGTTTCAGATACTCGTCCACGCCCGCTTTGGCATAGGCGAGCGCGGGTTTTCCGGCGACGATGAGGCGGACGTGCATGCGATGCTTCCGAGCTTGC
>JANMLQ010000043.1:0-31231 GCA_031372635.1 Akkermansiaceae bacterium
ATGTTCTCTAACATCAGCGACCCGGATGGAGCCGACAACAAATGGGGCACCAGCGATGACGGCCTGCGTTTGAAAGCCGGCAGCCCAGCGCTCGGCAAATCACTCGACCCACGGACGCCCGGCTTCGTGGACGTACGCCCGAAGGATCTCGCGGACTCAGATCGCGATGGCGATCTATCCGAGAAGCTGCCAGTGGACATGCTTGGCAACGTCCGCGTTCAGAATGTCTTTATCGAGATAGGAGCCTACGAATTTGGAAACCAAGCGAACGTCTCGGAAATCGCCGTGTTTGATGGCTCCACCAGCCTCACCGATGGCATCACCCGCAGCTTCGGCAAAGTGGTGAAGAAGAAGAGCAAGGAAATGACCTTCACCATCCGCAGCGTCGGGAACAACAGGCTTGGCGGCATTTCCGTGGCGCTCGAAGACCAGAAGAATTTCACCCTGAAGAAAGCCACCTACAATTTCCTCGATCCCGGTAACACGGCCACCGTGACTGTGATCTTCAAACCCAAATCCACCGGCAAGTTCACTGCGAAGCTGACGATCCTCAGCAACGATGCCAACGAGAGTACCTTCGACATCACACTCACCGGTAATGGTGTGAACGCCCCCACCCGCAAGAAGTCCTCCGGCATCGCGCCATCAGACATCGCCCGCCGCCTGAGTTCCGGCAGCAGCCATGAAGTCATCACCGGCACCATCACCACGAATGACGGTAAGCACCTCGTGCTCACCGTCCTGAAAACCGCAGGAGCCACACCCAGCACCGTCGAAGTTTCACCCGACCTCGTGAACTGGTCCAGCGGTCCGAATCACACCACTATCATCGAAGACAACAACACGCTTCTCAAAGTCCGCGACAACACGCCGATCCCAGCAGGCGGCAAGCGTTTCATCCGCATCCGCTAGAGCGGCGGGAGCGGTGCTTGCAGACGCCTAACCAACATGCCGCCGCATCTGCCGCACGACTTCCAGTGCCTCGCCCGCCATCACGATGAATGCCGTGCTCACTCGCGAATCTCCGGCCACACGTTCCCAGAAATCCTCCGCCATCGCCGCCGCTTCACGCCACGGCTCTAACAACGACGGCAGCGGCGGCGCGGGCGCGAAGCGACGGCTGACGATCTCGCCCTGCGCGCCAGGAGCCCATAGCATCGGCAGCATGTCGTAGGACGGCGTGACTTGCAGCGGCAGTGATTCACCGAGGAAAAACGCGAGGTTTCCGAAGTGCATGTCGCTGTTTCCGATCAGCTCGCCGAACGCGTGCAAGCGGCGGATCGCCGTGACTGCGGCATCGTCGATCAAGCCGCGCCGCTGCAATTCTCCGGCTGCCGCGATCCAATCCCGCACGAGTCCAGCCGAAGAAGCAGAAAGAGCTTCCAGAGAAACAACTCCCATCCGCCCGGAAGCGCCACTGCGGTCGAAGCGCGGGATTTCCAAAAACCGCCGCCCGCCCGCGTCTAACAAACGCGCGCCAAGATTCGTCAGCCCCGCCTCCGCCAGCACCTCGTGCGCGTGGAACTCGCAAGCTAACAGATCCGCCCAACGACGTCCGGTTTCCTGATCCATCGGCGCGGAAAACTTCACCAACACCGGCAAGTAGCCGCTATCCCTGCGCAAGGTCGCGAGAAACTTCGGCTGCTCGCCACCGGCCGATGAGCCGGGAAGGCTTTGCGTGATCACCACCGCCTGCGCTGCATAATACGCCGCGCGTTCAGTTTCATCGACCGCATTTCCAGTCGGCAAATCCGCAGATCGCGCCAAGGCGCGGCGCAGGCAATCATCACCAACCACCACGTTTCCCGGCAGATCCTCGCCCGCCGCCTGGAGGTAGATCAGAATGTCATCGTCGCTCCACTGCCTCGGATCGTCGGGCAGTAACAGCAACCGCGACATCCGGCTGGCAATCGCCCGCCCGAGAAATCCCTGTGGCCGAGCATCACCGAGGAACAACGGAAACCCACCCCACAATCCGTTTTCCTCCGTGAAAATCCCGGCCCAGTCCGGGGTAGTGCCCGCCCAGTGAATGCGCCAAGAGCGTTCGTGAAGAGCCTCCAACTCCGCCCACTCGCTAGCCCTTCCATCCTCGCCAATCAGGTAAACCGGCCAGCGGCTGCCGATGTTCCGAATCCCCCGCCGCAAAAGGTAGCGAGTGCTCCGCGCGGCTCCCAAAGTCACCAGCTCATCGCCGAAATCCGGCAGCGTCCGGGCGATCGTCGTCCGGTCCACCCGCAGCGCCGCCGCCAGCTCCGTAGCCGAAACCGGCCCCCGCGCCCGAATCAGCGGGGCGAGGATTTCACGGGTGATTTGTGCAGGGCGGGCCATTTGGTGCGCGAATTATGCATTGATTCTTAATCAAGAAAAAGAAAAATAAACGCATTAAAATAAGCTAAAAACTCTGAATTGGATCAAATTTAGCATCGATTATTGCATCAATAAAATCAACCAGAATCCCAGCCTGTGAGCAGCTTTGGCTGGATCGTATCCCTGCGAAGCCCCAAAAATCCAGATGGATAGGAATCCAGAAAGCTGGAAAGCCGGACTCATGAAAATCACGTTTGATTTGCCCGAGGACTTAGTCAGGGAAATGAGGTAGCGCCAAGACGCGGGTGATGAGAGCCTAATGTCCCAATCTCAAATTCCCGTTTTCGGTTTATCCTAACCCGGCGTAGCCGAAACCAAGACGTAGGCGCATTCGTAAGAATGCGTTCTTCCGGCCTCACGACGTCTTCCCTCCACGTTCTTACGAACGAGCCTACGTTCGCTGGAGTCGGCGCAAACCTGTTCGATTGCGACGAGTAAGGAACTAAAGAGGAAAATAGAACCGCAGATGGACGCCATATCAACCAGACGACTGCCACCCAGCTCGCAAGCATGACGATCAGAAACAAAACACTCCAGCGGTCTAACCGGCGTCTTGCTGTTATCGGAATGGTTTCCATGGATACACTCTTTCTTCTTCACCCCTGATTTTTGAGCGCTTCGATCCGGGCGCGGGTCATTCTTTCACGGAGACCGCCTTCCTTGAGGAAGTCCTTTTCCAAACGGCGGACGTGTTGATCGAGCAGATAGTTGGTCTGGTGGATCAGGCAGATGGCGATATTCGCGATGGTCTCGGGCGGACGGGTTTCTACAAACTCGCGGTAGAGTTCGAAGTTTTGTGGCTTACGTGTGCTGAGCTTGATCTCCATTTCCTTGGAGGTCTTGGAGGCTTTGCTGCCCTCAACGATGTTTTGTTTCCCGGAGCGCGCGGCTTGCACCATCTGGTCGATGGTGCGGTTTTTTTATTGGAGAGATACTTGTGAGCGAAGCGGAAGGTGATGTCATAGACGACCTCGGATTTCTGATAAGCGAGAAAGTCCTGGTAGTTTCCGCTGGGCGGGAGGAAGGAGTCACTCATAGGCCCGATCGGTCACATAGGGCCTATCTCTTCAAGCTCCGACTCACTCCTTCCTCTTCAGCAACGGGAACAGCACCACATCACGGATCGTTGGCGCTCCTGTGAGCATCATTACCAAGCGGTCAATCCCGATGCCGATGCCGCCCGCCGGGGGCATGCCGTGTTCTAAGGTCTCGATGAAATCGTAGTCCACTTTTTGCTCTTCTTCGCCGCCGGCTTGGTGTTCGAGGCGTTCGCGCTGGACGTCGGGGTCGTTGAGTTCGGAGTAGCCGGGGGAGATTTCCTGGCCGTTGATGATGAGTTCATAAACCTCCACGGTTTTCCCGCCGGGAGTGACTTTGGCGAGCGGCACGAGTTCGGATGCCACGCGCGTGACGAAGCAGGGATCGAAGGTGTGTTCTTCCACTTTTTTCTCGAAGACCTGTTGGATGACTTCGTGGTCTTCCATCGCTTCGGAGAGTTGCACGCCGAGTTCATCGCACTTCGCGCGGCGTTGTGCGGGAGTGATGTCGAAGAAATCATTTCCGGCTACGCCTTTGATGAGATCGTGATAACTCGCGCGACGCCACGGACGTGTGAGATCAATGGTGCGGGTGATGTTTCCTTCGTCGTCTTTGTGCTCGATTTTCAGTCCGCCGCAGAATTTCTCCGCGAGATGGCAGGTGAGTTCTTCGACGAGGTTTGCCATTTCCTCGAAGTCGGAGAAAGCCCAGTAGGCTTCGAGCATGGTGAACTCCGGGTTGTGGCGGCGTGAGATGCCTTCGTTGCGGAAGTTCCGGTTGAGTTCGAAGATCTTGGTGAAGCCGCCGACGAGCAGGCGCTTGAGGAAAAGCTCTGGCGCAATGCGCAGTGTGAGCGGCATGCCGAGCGCGTTGTGATGCGTCTCGAAGGGCCGCGCCGCCGCGCCGCCGGGGATGTCTTGGAGCATCGGCGTTTCCACTTCGAGGAATCCTCGCTCTTGGAGGAAGCGCCGGATTTCTGCGAGCATGAGCGAGCGGGTGACGAAGAGCGTGGCGCTGTCCGGGTTGCCCATCAGGTCGAGGTGGCGCTTGCGGTATTTCGTTTCGCGGTCGGCGAGGCCGTGGAACTTGTCGGGCATCGGGCGCAGGGACTTGGAGAGCACGGTGAAATTCGCCACCTTCACGGTGGGCTCGCCGGTTTTTGTGAGAAACGTCTCGCCCTCGATGCCGAGCCAGTCACCACGGTCGAGGCACTTCCATGCGGCGGCTTGTTCTTCGGTGAGGTGCTTGGTGCCGACGTAGCCCTGGATCGAGCCGAGCACGTCGCCGAGTTGGAAGAAGACGGACTTGCCCATGTCGCGCAGGGCGATGATGCGGCCGGCGATTTTCACCGCCTTGCCTTCCGAGAAATCCGCGCGGAGTTCGGCGGGTGTCGTGCTGACTTCGTAACGCGAGCCGTAGGGGTCGATGCCGAGATCGCGCAGTTTCGCGAGTTTCTCGCGGCGGACGGCGATGAGTTCGGCTTCGGTGGACTGGACTTGCTGCGGCGGAGCGGCTTCGGACATGGCGCGGATGGCTTAGGCGGCGGCAGGTCCGCCCGCAAGAGTCGATAGCAGGGAAATGCGAAATGGCTCATTTTAGAGGAAATTTTTCGGACCCGGAAAGTCCGGTGAATTTGCCTAATTGCACACAGGAAACATGGAGATTCAGCCGAATCCGACTGGCTAAGAGTGGCTACGGATCGAGAAAACAAGAGGCTTGGCGGCGGAGTCTTTCAGAAAGCTGAAGTTTCAAGAGCTGCCGGGCTATCAAAGTTCCTGTGTTTTTAGGATGGCTTCATATCCAAGTGAAGCGTTGTTAATAGTTGTTGCTCAATGACTTAGGTTCTGTTGGAAGTCTCGCGTGATAAGCAACATTTGCCTCCCCCCCCTGGCATCCATTGAAGCGGTCCGACCGGTATTCCTCATTGTGATGGGTGTTTTCCTGATGCTGATCGCGTGGCGTCTAGCCAAGACCTCCACGGTCTGGACCGCGCGGATTCTCATCGCCGGTGCGCTGCTGCTCGGCTTCGGCTACGCGGTGATGATGCCGATGTATGAGGCGGGTGTGCTCAAGTATTACTCAGCGAAGGCGCTCTATCAGGGTGGCGCAAGTGTGCTGGCATGGCACGCGGTGAAGCTGGTGGTGATGAACGCCGGCTGGCTGCTCTTTGGCACCGGAGTCGCTATGCACGCCAAGGTTTTTGGCTCGTCCTCCGCTCTTTCCCCCCGCGTTGAAATCCGTCCTCTTCCTTCCCATGAATCCATTGCTTGATGTGATCCTGAAAAACAACCTGCTGTTTGATGCAGTAGGTGTGCTTGGTCTTGGCCTGGTGGGGCTGGCCGCAGTCAAACTCGCCCAACGCGATGCCTCGTGGGGCGGCACGATGATGGCGCTGGGCGCGATCGCGGTGTTGATCGCTCGTTTTTACCTCGTGATCGCTCCGCATGTCATCAACGACGAAGTGCTCCACATGATCGGTCCGGTCGGTATCAGCCTGACGCTCGGTTTGCCGCCGGTGCTGCTGACACTCGGCCTCGCCGGGATCGTCTGGGGCCTGTGGGGTCACGAGCGCTGGCTCCATGCACGCAATCGCTGATCGCGGCGGACGTTCGGAAAATTTCCCATAGCTTGGCGGCGGCGGGGGTGTTACGTCTGCGGCGGATGTTTGAAGTCAGACAAAAGCCCGAGATGGTCGAGCGCGCCCTGCTGGTGCGCTTTTTTTTCGATGCCCGCGAGTCGGTGGAAGCGGAATCCCTGTTAGAAGAACTCGGGGAACTCGTGAAAACCCTCGGCATCGAGGTGATCGAGGCCGTCCTCCCGCGCTGCCGGGAGATGCACAAGAAATTCCTCTGCGGTACCGGCAAGGCCGCCGAGATTTGCGAACTCGCACGCGCCCATGAGTGCGACGTCATCGTCATCGACAACGGCCTCGCCCCATCCCAACAGCGTGAGTGGGAAAAACTCGCGGACCTCTGTGTGATCGACCGCGAGGAGGTGATTCTCGATATCTTCGCCAAGCGCGCACACACCAAGGAAGCCCGCCTGCAAGTCGAGCTCGCCCGCATGCAATACGCGCTGCCGCGCCTCGCGCGGATGTGGGGCCACCTCGACCGCGAATCCGCAGGCTCCGGTGGCGGTGCTGGCGGCGGCGCGTCGCGCGGCATGGGTGAGAAACAGATCGAGGTGGATCGCCGCCTCGCCAATCTCAGCATCGACCGCTGCAAGCGCGAACTCGAACTCGTCCGCAAGCAGCGCAAAACCCAGCGCAAAGAGCGCGAGAAACAGGAAACTCCCCACGCCGCCATCGTCGGCTACACCAATGCTGGCAAGTCCTCGTTGCTCAATATCCTCAGCGGCGCCGATGTCATGGCAAAGGACATGCTCTTCGCCACGCTCGACACCACCACGCGCCGCATCGATCTGCCGGACGGCCAACCGCTGCTCATCACCGACACCGTTGGGTTTGTTAGAAACCTGCCGCACCGGCTCGTCGAGGCATTCAAGGCCACACTGGAGGAAGCCGTGCTCGCGGATTTCCTGATCCATGTTCTGGATTCCACCTCGCCCGAGATCGAGCGTTTTCACGACACCACGCTCGAAGTATTACAAGAACTCGGCGCGGAGGATAAGCAGATCATCACCGTGCTCAACAAGATCGACCTCGTCACCGATCCCGACGAACTCGCCGCTCTCGACCGGAAATTTCCCGGCTCACTTCACATTTCCTCCATCACTGGCAGCGGTCTGGACGCGCTGCTCAAGGCTTGCTCCGTCGTGCTCGCGGATCGCGTGCGCTGCCGTGACTTCCGCATCCCCCAGCAACGTGCGGACCTAGTGAGCCTGCTCCACCGCGAGGCAAAAGTGCTATCCACAGAATACGATGGCGATGACATCCTCGTCCGCGCCGTCGTCCCACCGACCATCGCGGGGAGATTGCAGGAATTCGCCGCATTATGATCAAGGAGCCCCAAGGGACGCATCCCCGCGATCAATGCAGAAAAAGGCACTTTTCTTAATTTACGAGACAGCCCCTTTCGATGCCTGATAGTCGGAACTGATTCTATCGACTTCCGCTTTCGGCTGGCGATCCGTAACTGCGCTCTTGAACGTCCGCCCTCGGCAGGTTAGTTTCATCTCATGAGCGCAAGAGATGCCATCATCGATGAAATCAAAACCGCCCCCGAATCGCTGGTGCGGGAAGCTTATGATTTCATCTTGTTTCTCAAACGGAGGAGGGAACTCGAACCCCGGGCCGGGAATCCGCAATCGGCCACCGCCAAACCCGATTTTCTGGCGCGCCAGCAGGCATTGTTCGGGAACCGGGTGCTGTCCGACTCGCAGGCGATTCTGGATGAAATGCGAGCCGACCGCTTCTAATACGCTACTTCGACACCGGCGTCCTGCTGAAGCTCTACCTCCCGGAACCGCGTGCTGCCGAGGCCGTGGCCCTTGTGAAGGTCAGCCCCAGCAAGCCACCCGTCACCCCACTGCACGAACTCGAAATGCGTTCTGCCCTGCGTCAGAAAACCGGCCGTGGTGAATTGACCCAAACGGAGTGCGACGCGTTGATCGCCCAAGTTGAATCCGATCTCGCCACCAGCGTGCACGAGCGGGTGACGGTTTTCTGGCCGGATGTCTTCGCCGCCGCAGAAGCGCTTTCCGCCGCTTACGGCGTCGCAACGCTATGCCGCTCTTTGGACACTCTGCATGTGGCTTTGGCCTTGGAACTTGGCGCGACGGAGTTTTGCACCTCCGATCTGCGGCAGTCCCGCATGGCCACAGCCGCAGGTTTGACCGTCATTTCCCAACCGCCTCCATGAAAACCAACCGCCAATGCTTGCTAGTCGGGGCTGGCCTTATAGATTATCGAGAATCAGAAACGACGACACCTAGTCCGACGATGAACTGTTCTGAAAATGTAGCCCAGGGCTTCAGCCCGTTCTTCAAAAACGCTAGAACTGACTAAAACCCTCGACTGCACAGCCATCCGCCTCAGAGCCATGTGCCCCGGTCATGCTAAAATCCAATCACTGGTACCATTTCCACGCCGTCCGAAGCAGTCAGGCGAGCTCGAGCCTTTCAGGCTCGCCCGCCTGCTTCGGACGGCGTGGAAATGGTACCAGTCCGCGCATTGCAACATGACCGACGTCAGTCTTTGGATTTCAAGATCCGTGTTCGGCACCATGACCGGCGTGGGTGCTGATGGGGAAACATCCGGCATTCGCATGAAGTTAGGGCGACAGGTTACCGCGGGTTGCTAGAGACGCCGGAGCCGAATCTGGTGGCGGAAAAACTGTACGCGTTCGTGACGGGTGGAGATCCCAAGCTTTCCATGGAGGTGACAATTTCCTTGAACGATCCGGATTCAAGGGGGAGTTGTGTTTCCATGATTACAACGGTCACAGGCAAAAACCAAATCACCATCCCGGCAGCGATCGCCAATCGCATTGGCCTCAAAAGTGGATCCAGAATCGACTGGCAGCTCTCTTCCAAGCCCGATGAGATCCGCTGCATTGTCCTTCCGGAGCCGGCCGTCATTGCGGCTGGTCTGCGCGGAGCCGGAAAGCGGTTCCTCAAACCGGACCAAGACCCCGCTGCCGTCTTGCTTGCGGAGCGCTCTGCTGACGGATCCATACGCTCCGCCCATCTCCAATGACCCATTTGCTCGATACTTCAGCCGTCCTCGCCCATTTCCTGGATGAACCCGGCGCGGATGATGTGGAAAACCTGCTTGCCCAAGGGCCGGGCGTCGTGGCCCTTGCCGCCCCATCCTAGGTCGAGCTCGATACAAAACTGCGCGAACTGGTCACCGAAGAGGAAGTGAGGGAAAATGTCTTCCTTCAGTACACCGCCAGCTTGACCACCCTGCTTCCCGGGGACGCCGAATCCTCTCTTGCGGCGATCCGTTTGCGCCACACCGCACCCGGTCGCCTGCCCTTGGCCGATGCTCTCATCGCCGGAGTCGCGGATGCGGCAGGTCTCATCCTCGTGCATCGCGATCCACACTTCGACACCATTCCCGGTCTCAAGGTTCTCCGGCTCCCTGACAAGCACTGAGTTTCGTCCGATGATCGGTGTCGCGCCATCAATGTCCGTCTTGTGTTGGGAATGAAGTGAATGCTCGGGGTTTTTCGCAAGGCTGGAATCGGCGGCGGCAGCGGGCTGTGCGAGCTACTCAAAGCCTGCTCCGTCGTGCTCGCGGACCGCGTGCGCTGCCGGGACTACCGCATCCTCCAACAACGCGCGGACCTAGTCAGCCTGCTGCACCGCGAGGCCAAGGTGCTCTCCACGGATTACGATGGCGATGACATCCTCGTCCGCGCCGTCGTCCCACCGACCATCGCGGGGAGATTGGAAATATTCGCCGCATCATGATCGAAGGGCCCCAAGGAAGCATCCGCCTATGAGTGAATGATTCCTAAAATAAGATTGATACCTTTCACCAAGAGGCTTGACACACCTACCAGTGCAAGGTATCCATTTTTCACGATGAAAACAAAAGAGCATATCCTCGATGGCGTGCCCGAACTGCTGGTTCTACGGTTGCTCGCGCACGATGAAATGTATGGCTATCAGCTTGTTTCCGAGATTCAGCTCCGCTCCAAGGGCGCCTTCGAGTTTGGTGAAGGCTGTATCTATCCGGTGCTGCATCGATTGGTGGCACAGCGTCAGTTGCTTGAGCGCCAGCAGGAAGTCAACGGTCGCACGCGACGCTACTATCGACTGAGCGAGTCGGGTATGAAGCGTCTCGCTCTCCTAGAAAATACATGGAAGCAGGTCTCTGCGACGATCACCGCTTGCGGAATGGAGGTGGGCCATGCGTGAGGTTTTCAACATTTCGGAGCTGCGCGGGGCTTTACGTCGGCAGGGCGTGTGGGGTTCGCGTTCAAAGCGACTTTTGCAGGAGTGGGCGGATCACGTGCGGGATGATGTCGCGCATCGGGTGGAGAGCGGTGTCGATCCTTTAATAGCTGAAACTGCTGCTTTGCGCGCGCTTGGCACCCCGGGCGACCTCGCAACCCACGCGTCGCGCGAACTCGCGTCAGGGTCGTGGCTCGGACGCCATCCTTGGGTCGCGGGTCTTGTGATACCAGTGCTAGTCTGGTTGCTGACCATTGCTACACAGGTGTTTGTTGCTGTGGTTACTAGTGTCCCGTTCGCAGATTCCGGTACGCAGCACGTCAATATCGAGATGCTGCATGGCTGGTCGCGAGTTTTCAATTGCCTGCCCTGGCTGCTCTCCATTTCATGGCTCGCGAGAATAGCGTGGCACATGCCAGGAGGATGGAAGCTTTTTGCGATCAGCACCGTTGTTCTCACGCTATGCTCCACTGCGTTAAGCGTACAAATCGACCCGCCCCTCAACGGGCCGGGAAGTGGTTCGTGTAGTATAATCACTTCTGGCCCGGGCGGATTGCTACTAGGAGGAACTCTCAGGCTGTTTCTGGGACCGGTTGCAGGTCCTTGGTCGGGCATTTTATCTGGAGGTGCGGCTTGGTTTCTCTCGGCTCTGATAGTCGTTGGGGGGGTGGGGATTCGCTTCTGGGCCGCAAATTCCCGCCTTCAACTGGAGCAGGTTGCATGATTCTGAAAGGCAATGCATTTCCATAAAACAGAAGGCGCTCCCTACCCCCCAAACACATGGTCGCATTCGGGTCTAATGCTGTTAAGCCGCTCATCAGTGCGCATTTAGTTTAGAGCGTGTAAACGAATAGTAAGACAGATTTCCCAATTCTCACAACGAACACGAACCAATGACCAAAATGAAAACAACACACATCATCATCCCCCTGCTTACCTGCCTCACGTCAGGTTGTGTCAGTCACATCTCCATCAAGGACGAGCCTCGCAAAAACGTGCGCTTCAGCAGCCCAAAGGCGGCGCAGACTTTTTACGATGCATATCTCTCTGCCGACAGCCCGAAGCGATCGTTGTCGTTAGGGATCTTTGTCCCACTACCGTATCGGCATCAGACAGTCTCGACCGACAACGTTCGCTTCAATTCTGTCGTCCAGAAAGTGGACAGCAATCACGATGGAGTCATCTCCGACAAGGAAGCTCGTGCTTTCGCGGCTCAGGGGCAAACACGCTAGTTCGCGGTTTTGAACAGTCTCCGATGACGGGTTGGATTCGACAGGATCCCGACTAACACGCATTGGCGGCTGAGGCGGCGGGAGCGGTTTATCATGTGATGGCGCGCGGCGACGGCGGCAAGACCGTGTTTGAGGATGGCAAGAAAGCCAGTCATCTTGAGCGGAGTTCCGCAGGGGCGAAGGCGGGGCGGAACGCAGTTGAACCTAGAAAGAAATATGGTAACCACTGATTTCACTGATTTAACTGATTTAACTGATTATGAAGAGCTTTGTGAGAAGGATTACATCACCCAAAAGGTGAGCAAAACACCAACCTGTTCTTTCAGTGAAATCAGTTAAAATCAGGGTAATCAGTGGTTAAAATGGCCGAAACCAGCAGAGTCATTTTGCTTTGTAGGTTGAAGGATCTCTAACGGCCCGTTGAAAAATCTATCGCTCCCCATTTCCGCGCCTCCATCTCCATCTTCTTCTCTGTCACTCGGTAGGAGAAGAAGATGGAGAAGGAGACTGGGTTTTCACCGTTTTTCAATAGGCTGCTAAAGATCCGCCTGCCAGCGGCCGCAAAAACAGGTGTGCAAAAAAATATGGCTCTTCGTAGATTTTCGGCTCAAGAAAACGCGGCATCGGGGTATTACTCGCCTGCACGCGGTTTTGTTCATTGCCCGGCTTTCGCCGGGGACGTGAGCCGTTCCACTACAAACCAAGACAAACCATGACCCTGAAAAACCTCAGTTCCGCCCTCCTGCTCGTCGCTGCCGCCAGCGTGGCGCAGGCCGCGCCTCCCGCCACCGTGCCGGTGGCCAATCCCGGCAACAGCGCCGATGCCACTGGCTACGGTGCCGTCGCTTACGCCTACAAAATCGGCAAGTTCGAGGTGACCAATGCCGAATACTGCGAGTTCCTCAACGGCGTCGCCAAGACCGACACCTACGAACTCTACGACTCGCGCATGGCCGAAGGCGGCGACGGCGGCAACTACGGCGGCATCACCCGGAGCGGCTCGCAGGGAAGCTTCACCTACTCCGTCATTGATGGGCGCGGCAAGCAGCCGGTCGGCTACGTGACCTTCCTGTCCTGCGCCCGCTTTGCCAACTGGCTCTCGAACGGCGGCGGCAAAGGCGACACCGAAATCGGCGTTTACACCATCAAGGGCGGTGAGATCAAAGCCCCGGATCATGCGGCCCTCGCCGCCGGCAAGAAAACCAAGTGGGTCATCTCCAGCGAAAATGAATGGTACAAGGCTGCTTATTACGATCCGAACAAGTCCGGCGGCGCGGGCTACTGGACTTATGCCATCAAGGGCGGCAGCGCCCCGGAGTGCAATCTCGGCACCAACAACCCGACCAATGGCGGAAAATTCGACAAGGCTGCCAGCCCTTACGGGACTTTCGATCAGAACGGCAATGCGTGGGAATACAACGAAACCATCGTCGGCGACAAAGTCGGCCTGCGCGGCGGCTCGTGGTTCATCAACGACAAAGACAGCTATCTGCAATCCGGCACCCGCTACGATGTCGTCAGCGCGAAATGGCCGCACTACGGCTTTCGCGTCGTCGCGCTCGGCGGCAAGTCCAAGTAATCCAAATCACCTCCATGAAACTCATCAGCCTGCTCGCCAATCCCCCCCTCCTCGCCGTCGCCGCCCTCGCCTTCGCCGCCCTGCCCGCCCACGCCAAGACCTACTACATCAGCCAGTCCGCCGGCGACGACAGCGCGACTGGCGACAGCGCCAAAACCCCGTGGAAGACCCTTGCCAAAGCCTCCATCCAATACCAACCCGGCGACAGCATCCTCCTCAAGAAGGGCGACACTTGGAACGAAGAGCTGGCCCCCAAAGGCAGCGGCACCCCGGAGAAGCCCATCCTCATCAGTTCCTATGGCGTGGGAAAAAAACCGCTTATCGACCGCGAGGACTTCAAGCAGGACCGGAGCGGCATTTTCCTGAAAGACCAAGGCGGTTTCAAGATCACCGGCCTCGAGTTTGCCCACTGCATGACTGGCATCTACGCGGAATACTCCAAGGGTTCCCCGACCCACAAATACCTCTGGATCGAGGACTGCTACTTCCGCGATTCGCTCCTCTACCAGCGCTACGAAGATTACCCCAAGCGCAAGATCGGCCTCGGCGTCTGCCTCTTCTCTTTCGAGCTCGCCAACAAGATCGTCCTGACCGACATCATGGTGAAAAACTGTGTCTTCCGCCGGCTCGCCTCCGGCTTCTGGACTAACAGCCCTGACAACTTCACCAAGAGCGCGTCCTTCATCTACAACTTCGGAAACCTGAACTTCGACGGCTGCCTCTTTGAGGAAGGCTACCAGTGGCAGCTCGGCATCCGCGGCGTGGATAAGGGCAGCGTGAAAAACTGCGTCACCCATGACATTGGCCGCGGCTTCAAGTCCTTCAACGGCGTGGCCGGAGCCATGTTCTTCCGGTGCAAGGACTGGATCTTCGAGGACAGCGAATGGGGCTACGTGGATATCGGCCTCGGCAGCGGCGATGGTGAGGCCTTCGACTTCGAGGGCAACTGCGACAACATGACGATGCGCAACTGCAACTTCCACGACACCGACGGCCCCGGCTTCCTGCTCTGCTGCTACGCCTCCGACGGTCACCCAAACATGGGCATCGTCATGGAGAATTGCATCATCAACGGGAAATCCAAACGTCCCCTTCAGCCAAAGGTGAAAGCGGCGATCCTCAACACCACGGACTGGACGGAAGCCACCTGGAAAAACTGCCGCTTTTACCTCTCCATAGGCGAAGTCATCATGGCCGTCATGGACCCCGAGAAGGAGAAGCGCTCCACCTTCACTCACTGCTTCGTCAAAGACCTCAGCGCCGCCTGCGGCTCGCGTCAGCACCCCGCTAAGTTCACCGACTTCCCGGCCACCGCCTCCGAGGGCCAGTGGTTCCAGCTCGATTTCGGACGGCCCGTCGCGATCAATGAATTCAAGCTCAAGGAAGATCCCACCTCTTCCATCTCCCGCTACATCATCGAATATTGGGACGACAAAAAAGCGCGGTGGATGAGCTGCTTCAACGGTGCCGGCATCGGCGCGGAATTTGTCGCCCCCATCGTCAGCCGCACCACCTCCAAGGCCCGGCTCCGCGTCATCGCCACCGGCAAGGAAAAAGCCGCCCTCACCGCTTTCGAGGCCTACAACGCCCCCCCCGGAGACGCCCTCAACGTCGCCAAAGGCAGCGCCACTCCTCCCCGTCGATAGAGTCAGTCCCGGCTAACAAGCATTGGCGGTTGGAGCGGCGATGGCATGGATGGGTTGATGGCATGACCTTTGCGATACGAGTCGGCGGGAGCGGTTTACCTAGTGATGGCGCGCGGCGGAAGGGCGTGTGTTTCATGGGCCATTACAAGGCGTGGAAATCCCGGCTCGCGGATCTCGAAGTGATGTTTACTAGCCAAGACAGCATCGGGGTGTGAGCGAGTTGCGACAGCGGTTGTGATCCATCTGCTGTCTGCTACGGTTGCGGCATCTGATGAACCAACCGGCCCTAATAGAACCAGCGCCTCCCAGTGGAGTCGTGTTTGAAGCAAAGAAACTACGCAAGGTCTATCACACCGGTGAGCTGGACGTGGTGGCGCTGCATGGTGTGGACATCGAACTCAACGCAGGCGAACTCGTCTGCCTGCTCGGCGCATCCGGTAGTGGGAAATCTACGTTGCTCAACATCCTCGGCGGTCTCGATGTGCCGACATCCGGCGAGTTGATCTACAAGGGCTGGAACCTCGATGGCACGGAGGAGAACACACTCACTCTCTTCCGCCGCAACTGCGTGGGCTTCGTGTTCCAGTTCTACAACCTGATCCCGTCTCTAACAGCCCGTGAAAACGTGGCACTCATCACCGGCATCTCGCGCGATCCGATGAGCCCGGAAGAGGCGCTGGAAATGGTCGGCTTGGAAAAACGCATGGACCATTTTCCGTCCCAGCTTTCCGGCGGTGAGCAGCAGCGCGTCGCCATCGCCCGCGCCATCGCGAAGCGCCCGGAAGTCCTGCTCTGCGACGAGCCGACCGGCGCGCTCGATGTCACCACCGGCATCACCGTGCTCGAGGCAGTGGAACGCATCAACCGCGAACTCGGCACCCTCACCGTCATCATCACCCACAACGCCGTCATGGCGGAAATGGCGGACCGCGTGCTCTACCTATCCGATGGAAAAATCATCAACTCGCACCGCAACGAAGTCCGTTTGCCAGCGGCGGAATTGAAGTGGTGATGCCAGCGTGGCGGCGCTTAAAAGCTCAGAAATCCAGCCCGTAGCCTGCGCTTCTTCCAGCTCCTGTCGGAAGCAGCACGCCTTTCGCAACCAAGTTCTGGAGATCGCGGGTGGCGGTGGCTTTGGAGGCGCGGGTAAGAGCGATGTATTTGCGGGCGTTCATGCCGCCGGTAAATCCGCCGGGGCCGGCTTCGAGCATGCGCTGGATCACTTTGGATTGGCGCACGTTCAACGAGTCGCGGTGGCGATCAAGGAAGCGGGCTTTTCTAACAACGAAGGCGATCTGTTGTTCCGATTCGAGAAACGCCTGGCGGATGGTTTCCACGAAGTGAACCAGCCAGTCGGTGATTTCGTTGGAACGCTGGGCGGATTCCAGCGCATCATAGTAGGCGCTTTGCCGGGCTTCGATGCTGCGGGAGAGGCTGATTGGAACAGGGTGGCCCATGCCTTGGGAAAGAGCCTTTTCCGCGATGGCGCGTCCGATGCGGCCATTGCCGTCCTCGAAGGGGTGGATGCTCTCGAAATACAAGTGGGCGATGGCGGAGCGGATGGCCGCGTGCTTGATCGGGCGCGGGCCGCTCGGCGAGGTGTCATTGAACCATGAGATGAAGCGCGCCATTACGCCGGGCACTGCGGCTGCGGGCGGCGCTTCGAAATGGACTCGCGGACGGTGCATCAGGCCGGAAACCACCTGCATCGGATCGTTTCCAGATCGCCATGCTCCCGTGCGGATGCCTGTGGCTCCGCGCATGAGCGCCAGATGCCAAGCAAACAGGGTTTCCATGTCGAACGGCTCCGCAAAGGTGCGCCGCACCATCGCCATGAGTTCGCCCGCGCCATCGGCCATCGGGTTGCGGACCGGTTCCGGCGTGCGGTTCAGGCCAAGGTGATTGCGGATGGAGGAAACCACATCGGGGCGCTGGAGAATCTCGCCCTCGATAGCGGAGGATTGCATGGCCTCGGCAATCATGAGATCCAGCACGGCTTGGGTCTCAAGCCCCGCGGGCAGCCCGGCCAGCAAGCCGCCAACCTTGCCCGCATGCCCGGCGATGGCGAGCAGAGCGTCCTCCACCGGAGAAAGATCAAACCGGAACTCCGTCCAATCCGCTTGCTGCCAATTGTAAATCATGAGCCGATTATTCCTCGTAATCGGCTCATGGTCTCTAAGGCTGCGGGTTTCGGTGATTGCAGAGAACCCCGGCTAATCTCTGTGATCCCTGCCGGGATAAAGACCGGATGATTTCTCATTCGCCAATCCTTACAGCCATTGAGCTACGATCATAACTCCGGCGGAAGTGCGGAGGATTGCACACTGCGGCTGCGGATGATTTCCTGATAGACTTGGACATCTGCGGTGGGCACGCGTTGGAGCGAGGGGTCGCGGTCGAGATCGACGAAGAGTAGGCCGAAGTCGGTGATCGGATCGAAGGCGTGGCCCCATTCGCGGTTGGAGGTGATGGACCAGTAGTTGTAGCCTTTCACCGGGACGCCGGCGGCGAGGGCTTGCTCGACTTGGTGCAAATGGGAACGGAGGTAGTCGGCGCGTTTCACTCCGTTGGCCTCGGGCACGCTGCCGTTTTCTACGACAAACATTTCCATTCCGGGAAACCAGCGGTGAAAACGCCAAACCCAGTTGAGCCAACCGGAACGGGAGCCGAGTACTGTTAGGCGCGACGCAGGCTCGATGGGGACGATTTCAAGATGTCCGTCTCCACCGAAGATGTTGCGGGCGATGCGCCGGGCGAGCTGGATTTCTAACCCATCGCCGGAGCATTGCGGAGAGAACCCCGGAGCGTCGCGGCGGGTAGATCGCGTTTCCATGATGCGGGTTGATTGCCGATGGCGATGACTCCGACGGTGAGGTGGGCGAGCGCGGTGATGTTAGAATGGGGAAACGCAGCGGCCACGGCCCCACGCGTCAAGCCATACGCGGTGATGGGAGTGTCACAAGATCCGGCCCTAGCACCAGGGACGACGCATCTAAAAATGGAAATTTGAACCGCAAAGCTGCGGAGGCCGCAAAGGGAGCGCAAAGAATTTTGAAACATGAGAATGAAATCCGAAGATCATCCGATTTTCGCAATCAGGAAATAGCTGGCCGCTGTGGAGTTGAAATGGTGAGAAGGAAATCGACTATGCTTTCGGATAGGGAATTTCCCGATCTTCGAGCAAAGCTTGTGAAAACGGATCACCTTCGGCGGCCATCTCTTGCAGGCATGCGAGCGCGTGGTCCTTCACATCCTGCGACGGGTTTTCAAGGGCCATGGCGCAGACTTCCCAATCGAGGAAGCGGTCAAACAAATATCTCACCTCTTCAAGCGAGGCGGTGGGCAACACACGGCGGTAGCGCTCACGAATCACGGATTCAAGATGGCGACTATCATCAAGATCCTTGGCGCGTCCGGTGTTCAGTTTGGTGATGATTAGGTCCAGAGGATCAGGCAGACAAGTGCCGTCGGTATTGATGCTTCCGCGCTGATAGACCTCGTTGAAGGATTCGGCTGGAAATTCATTCGGGCTGCGGAAGATATCCAGCGGACAGTCCAGCCCCAGAATTCTCACCATCCCAATCTCATCGGCCGCAGCGGATATTTCCACACCGGAAATCCTCTGCCATCCCGGCAGTGTGTGAAGCGTCAAATCAGGGAAACGCCCGCAGGCTTCTTCCAAAGCCGCCGCCCATGTTCCCGGCGAATCCATCGGCTCGAGCCAAACATCGGCGTCCTTGGTGGAACGATTGAAACCGTGCGCGATCACCGCAAGTCCACCGATGACGATGACCCGATGGTGTTCCGTCAGCGCGGAGATGAACTCTCGTGTGGTGGTGACCATTTGGCGACGGTTTCATTGACCCGGCAGGCGATTTCCCAGAACTCGGCCACGGACGATGGATTGCGGATCCAAGGCTCGCTGTTGTCGGTGATCTTCGATGGCGGAACAGGCGGGCGTTTGCGGCGCAGCCGTTCCATTCTCAAGCGGAATGCCCACTCTTCCTTGAGCCTTTGGACGGGTATGCGGTATTGGGGAAACGCCACAGCAGGAAACTAGCCCACCACCGCAGATGCGGAAAGGAAATTTCCGGGGCTGGTTTTCCGCCGTGATCCAACCGATAAGTGCCGCGCCACATTTCAATGATCGACCCGCTCGATAAAAAACTACTGCGCGACCTTTCCCGGATGAAGGGCCAGGTCGTCGCGGTGAGTGTGGTGATGGCCTGCGGGCTGGCGATGATGATCATGACGCGCAGCCTGATCCTCACACTGGAATCTACGCGCGAAGCATACTATCAGAGATACGCGCTGGCGGATGTGTTCTGCACGTTGAAACGCGCACCGCTATCTGCTGCGGAGAGTGTGATGTGCCTGCCCGGCGTGGCCTCCGTGGAGACGCGCGTGGTGCTGGATGTGACACTCGACCTGCCCGGCCTAACAGAACCAGCGACGGGCCATCTCGTTTCTCTTCCGGAAGACGGCGGACCGCAGAAGCTCAACCGGGTTTTCCTGCGTAGCGGACGGTTTCCGCGTCCCGACGAACGGCGCGAGGTAGTGCTCGGCGAGTCGTTCGCAAACGAAAACCATCTGCAATCCGGCGACTCGCTCGTGGCAGTGATCAACGGCAGGCGCGAGACTCTGAAAATCTGCGGCATCGGGCTGTCACCGGAGTTCGTCTTCGAGGCCCGCGCGGGCGAAACGCTGCCGGATCACAAGCGCTTCAGCGTGATCTGGATGAACTACCGCGCACTCGCCGTGGCCTACAATATGGACGGCGCATTCAATGACATTTGCATCGATCTCGCGCCCGGCGCGGAGGCGGCACCGGTCATCGAGGAAATGGACCGGCTGCTGGCGAGATACGGCTCGGGCGGCGGCTACATGCGCAAGGAACAGGCTTCCGCACAACGGCTCGATGACGAGTTGCGCGTGTTGCATTCATTGTCCGTGGCCTATCCGCTCGTGTTCCTGAGCGTGGCCGCCTTCATGGTGAATGCGGTGCTGGCCCGCATCGTGCGCCTGCAACGCGAACAAATCGCACAGATGAAAGCGCTCGGCTATTCGTCGTGGCAAGTCGGCGGCCATTATCTGAAGTTCGTGCTCGTCATCGGCGTGCTCGGCACAGCCATCGGCGGCATCGGCGGCAGACATCTGGGCGAGGGACTTGTGAGTCTATACACGCAGTTCTTCCGTTTTCCCGAGCTGGTGTTCCGGATGGATTGGAGCGCGCTCGGCCTAGCACTGGGCATCAGCTTGGGAGCCTCCGTGATCGGCGTTCTATCAGTCGTCAGGCAAGCGGTGAAACTACCACCCGCAGAGGCGATGCGGCCTGAGCCACCTGCGGATTTCAAACCCTCCGTCTTCGAGCGCATCGGCCTCACGCGGTTTTTCAGTCCCACCTTCCGCATGGCGTTGAGAAACATCGAGCGCCGTCCGTGGCAGGCCATCTTCACCTGTTGCGGCCTCGCGCTGGCCACCGGCCTGATGGTGCTGCCCGGCGCGATGAGTGACAGCATCGACTACCTACTCACCTTCCAATGGAACAGCGTGCAGCGCCAGGACGTGGCTGTTTTTCTCAGCGAGCCGTCTTCTAACAAAGGCCTCCACGATCTCGAACACCTGCCCGGTGTGATCCGCGCCGAGGCGATCCGCAGCGTGCCAGCTCGCCTGAAATTCGGCCACCACCAGCGCAAGCTCTCCGTCACCGGCATCCCGAAAGGCTCCGATCTCAATCGTTTGTTGGATGAAAACGAGCGCCCGATCACCATGCCGGAGGACGGCTTGCTGATGTCGAAGATACTCGCAGAAGTGCTCGGTGCGTGCATCGGCGACGAGGTCCGCGTGGAGATGCTCGAAGGCCGCCGCACTGCCGTTTCCGTACCGATCCGCGGCTTGATTGAGGATTTCGCAGGAGTGGCCGCTTACATGGACATCAACGCGCTGCGGCGCATCCTCAAGGAGGGAGATACCGTCAACGGTGCCTACCTCGCCGTGGATCACAAACACTGGGACCGCTTCATGCGCGAGGTGAAGGACACCCCACGCGCCGCGTTCGTGATGGTGAAACGCGATCAGCTCGCCGCCTTCCGCGAGACCACCGGTAAAAGCATGGGCATCCTGCGCAAGCTCTACTTCACGCTCGCCGTCATCGTCGCCTTCGGCGTGGTCTATAACAGCGCGCGCATCGCTCTATCAGAACGCAGCCGCGAACTCGCCACCCTGCGTGTCGTCGGCTTCAGCATGGCGGAGGTGCGCGGCGTGCTGGTGGGAGAGCTCGCCCTACTGGTGCTCATCGCACTGCCCTTCGGCCTGCTATTCGGACGCGGCATCGCGTTGTTCATCATGAACTCGTTCAGCACGGAAACGGTGCGCCTGCCCATCGTCATCAACTCTTCCACCTACTCGATCGCCGTGCTCGTCGTGCTAACGGCAGCCGTGTGCTCGTTCACGCTCGTTTCCCGCATGCTTGCAAAGCTGGACCTCGTCGGCGTGCTCAAGGCACGGGACTGAGCCACGAGCCTCATCTGCATTAGAAATAAGAAAAATCCGAACCACAATGGAAGCGCAGCGGACATAGAGGAACTGGATGCTTCAAAAACTTTCCTCAAATGGACACGGATCAACACGGATGGGACTGCAGCATTGAGCATCCGAATCGTGGTTCCGCTCTATTGCCATCCTTAGAAACATCGAAAATGAAGCCGCTAACTCGATCTTATCCGTGTCCATCCGTGGTTCTCTCCTCCATTTGGATGGTTTTCTCCCTAATGTAGCGACCCGGCTACGAGCCAAGAAATCCGCTCATTGACAGGGCCGTGCTGATGATTTATGAAACCAGAATCATGAGAACGACACGTCCCTCGCGCCTCTCGAAAACCCTCGCCCTCGTGCCTCCCGCCATCGCACTGGTCGCGCAGCACGCCAGCGGTGCCTTCGATGCCTACATCAAGATCGGCTCCATCGAAGGTGAGGCCACGGATGCCAAGCACCCGCAGTGGATCGAGCTACAGTCCATGCAATTTGGCGTCAGCCGCTCAATCTCGCCACCCTCCGGCGGAAGCTCGAACCGAGAGGCATCCGCCCCTTCCATCTCGGAGATATCCATCACCAAGAAGATGGACAAATCCAGCCCCTCACTTTTCCTCAACGCCGTCGGCGGCTCGGGCACCATCGAGACCGTGACGCTCGAACTCGTGGACAGCGCGACCAGCCAAGTCATGTACCGACTGACGCTCAACGATGTGCTCGTCTCCAGCCAGTCGAATTCCGGAAGCGCAGATACCGGCTCCGAGAGGCCGACGGAAACCATCTCACTGAACTTCACGAAAATCAAAATGGAGTATTTCGTGGTGGACTCCAAGGGTTCCACCGCGATTCCCGCCGTCGGTTATGATCTGGCTACGGCCAAACACTTCTGACCATGATGATGCGCCATCCCCATATGGCCGCAGCCCTGGCATTGCCTTGGCTGTGGCTGCCGCAGAAGGCGGACGGCCTGATTTCCGCATGGCTTGATTTCGACGGAGCGATCAAGGGCGAGGCCACCGCTCCGGGTCACGTCGAATGGATCGAGATCGAAGGATTTTTCGCTGGCACCCTGCGCTCGGTCACGCCGCCGGGGAATCCCACAGGCTCGGAAATCACCCTCACCAAGCGACTCGACAGCGCCTCACCCGCACTCTTTAAGGCTGCGGTGACTGGTTCCATTCCCTATCCGAAAGTCACTCTCGATCTCAACAACGGCGCGACCAAGCTGGCACGCATTGAATTGGACAACGTCCTGCTCGCCGCACAAACGACCGATGGAACCAGCGATGGAGCAGACCGTCCGTCGGAATCCATCACGCTGAATTTCACCAAAATCACCTACACCTACATCCTGCCGGACACCTCTGGTCTCTACACTGCCTACGACTTCGCAAACAACACCTCCACCACCGGCACGACGACTGCCACAGACACCGACAACGACGGCCTGCCGGACGCATGGGAAACCACCTTCGGACTCAATGTGGGCAGCAACGATTCCGGCGATGATTCGGACGGCGACGGATTCACCAACCTCCAGGAGTTCCAGCTCGGCACGCATCCGAAATCCGGCGCATCGTTTTTCAAAGCCACGCTCACGATGAACCCGGCGACTCCCGGTTTCCAGCAACTCTCATGGAACAGTGTGGCCGGAAAAACCTACATCATCGAATGGTCGCCTGACCTGGTGACTCCCTTCAGCAGCCTGCGCACCGTCACCGCCAGCGCCACGACCACCACTGAGAACGTCGCCAAGACCGCGTCCCTCGGATTCTATCGGGTGCGGCCCCAGTAACGGCCATGACATCCGGCGGTATTTTTAAAAACCTCAGCTCCTGGGATCCCGCTCCTCTGCGCACGGCCCTCAACAAGGGCGGATACCACCGCGAGGGACTCGAAGCCCTCGGCCTGCCGCCACGCTGGCTGCAATCCGCCGTGCGCCGCTCCGCACTGTTAGGTCATGTGCCAGAAGGCTCGACCATCGATGCCTTGATCCGGCTCTTCACCCTCGGTGATCCGGTGGATGGAAACCTTGCCCTGCACGCACTCGGCGACTCCATCCACGGCTTGCTCGAAATCGGTTTCCTCGAAGCAGGCGGCGGCACCGTGCGCTCGCTCTATCAGATCAGCCCGATCGACGGCGGCTGGGTAGCCTTCGATTTCCACAAACGCCAGGGCGAAGACGCGGACGACTACGTCATGGGCATCGGCCCGTCCAGCAGGCTGCTCGCCTCGCTCGCACCGCCCTTGCCCGGCGCGCGCGTGCTCGAGCTGGCATCCGGCATCGGCTGGTTGTCCGGCTTGCTCGCGCAGGCCGGATGCTCCGTCGTCGCCAGCGATCTCAATGCCCGCGCACTCGAACTCGGCCGCTTCTCCGCCCGGCTCAATGGCATCTCCGGCATCGACTTCCGCAACGGCGAAGGCTTCTCCACCGTCGCAGGCGAGCGTTTCGATCTTATCGTCGCCAATCCGCCTTACGTGCAATCGCCCGGTGGAAACATGACCTACAAGGAGTCACAGCCCGGCGATCCCATCTGCGCTCGTCTCTTGCGCGAAATCCCCGACCACCTCGCGCCTAACGGAATCGCCGTGGTCCTCATCAACTGGAGCCACACCAGCGACGACGACTGGGCCGAGCCGCCGCTCTCCTGGATACCCGAGCAAGGCACGCGCCGCTGGCTATTCCAGTCCGATTGCTCATCACCCGCCGACTACGCGTGGCACTGGATTCTCGGCGACCTGCGATTCGCCAACGAAGATGCCGCGCTGAATGAAATCCGCCGCTGGCTCACCTTTTATCAGGAAACCGGCGTCAAACGCCTCAGCGCAGGTTTCATCATCATCCAGAAATGCGAACCCGGCGGCGAATGGACCCGCACCGATAGCCGTGCCGCGGAAAACATCGACATCAGCGCCGGTGCCGACTTGCTGCGTGTGCTCAACAACGAGTCGTGGCTCATCACCGCACCGCCGCTGCTAGACACCCGCTTCACCGTGCCAGACGGCGTGCGCGCCGAAGCCAACATGTCACTCAGCAAAGATGGCTGGGCCCGCGAAACCATCCGCCTCACCAGCCCCGCCCGGCTTTCCTATGACGGACAGATTGATGAGAACCTGCTCCGTCTTTTAGCCATCGTCCGCGAAGGCCGCACCCCGCGCGACATGCTGCTGGAAATCCAAAGCAAACCCGCCTTCGCAGCCCTCCCCGATCTGCCGGAGCGCATCGAAGCACTCGTGAAGGAACTCGTTTCCCACGGTGTGATGATTCCGTTGCAAACGCAGGATTGATCGCGGCATCGGAAAAAAACATCATCCATTGAAACTCTGCGCCACATCCCTGCGGAGATGAAGATGATGCATGCAAAAATCATAACGATATTCTCATTAGCGGCTGCCACGGCGATGGCGCGTCCGGGTGCGCTGGACCGGACTTTCGATCCCGAACTCCGCGCCGCAGTGACTCCTTCACTCGCCATGCTCGCGCCGGATGGCCGAGCGTGGATCGGCGGCGGATTCGATCGCGGCGACGGCTGGTCCACCGGCGATCTCGTGCGGCTGGGCGCGAACGGCGGCGTGGATAGCGAACCCGCGCTCGGCTACATCAGTAAGACTCCGAACACTGTGTCGTTCACCGGCTTCGGGCTCAATGTCGTGACACTCGGCGCACCAGGCACCAACCGAAACCCAAAGCCCTTCCTGCTGCAAAACGGCGACTTTCTCCTCTCCGGCGAGTCCGGCGGCTGGCTGCGGATGAACTCCGCCGGTGAGGCGCTCGGCACGGCGTTTCCCGATCGACTCACGGACGAAACCATCACGCCTCAGTTCGAGCGAGACGGCCACATCTGGACCATCCGCACCTACAGTGACGGCGCGAGCATTCTGGAAAAAAGAAACAACACGGACGGCGCACTTGACTCTGCTTTTCCCGCAACCGGAACCCTACCGGAAGACGCCAGATCCGCAGTGCCCGCGCCAGACGGCGGCGTATGGCTATTCGCAGGCGCGGTCAGCCAACGGACCTATCTGAATCCACCATCTGTCAGCACCCAGCGGGTTCTACACCTGAACGCGGCGGGCGAGATCATCGGCACCCCGATCCTCCTTGGAAACCGCTTCGCCTCACTATCCCCCGGCCCGGAGGGATCATTCCGTGTGGTCCTCGGAGACGATCCATCGCGCTGGATGTATTGGCCTTCACCGGAATTGAGTTCTCACCGCATTCAGTGGTATTCGCAGGCAGGCGTATTAACCCGCCACCAGGATTTCTCCGGACCACTGGGCAAGCCCTTCGCATGGGCAGAGGCTGCGGACGGATCATTTGTGGCACAGAATTTCCCAAGGGGTGGAGGAATGGTCATCATCGCGAGACCGGCAAGCGCGATACTACAACGCTTCAGTGCGACTGGCGTTCATGATCCGTCGTTCAAAAGCCCCGGCTCTGTATCTTCCGTGATCGCCGTGGAGAATGGCAAATGGCTCGTCGATGGGACGCGGCTCCTGAATGCGGACGGCTCGGAAAACAGCTCATGGAACGCCCCGCACCTCACAACACCCGCCACGGTATCAGCTCTCGCGAAGCTGCCAGATGGCCGCATCCTCGCAGGCGGAAACTTCGAGTCAGTGGATGGGGAAATGCAGAATCGCCTCGCCGCTTACCATCCCGATGGCACGCTCGATCCCTCGTTCACACCGGACGCGCGGATCGGCGCATGGCGATCGCTCGCAGTC
This sequence comes from Akkermansiaceae bacterium, assembly GCA_031372635.1. Classification (GTDB taxonomy): domain Bacteria; phylum Verrucomicrobiota; class Verrucomicrobiia; order Verrucomicrobiales; family Akkermansiaceae; genus Luteolibacter. The sequence continues at coordinate 25,983 of JANMLQ010000043.1, forward strand.
TCAGGAAACGCGATCTATGCAGTCACAGAAAACGCCATCTCCTACGGCCAAGGTCACGTTTCCCAGCTAGTGAAGCTGCGGCTGGACGGATCGCTCGACGAAACCTTCCTCCCACGTCATAGCGAGATATTCCTGAACCTCTACATGCAAGATGTCGCAGAGGTTCATGCCATCAACGGCGGAGACATCCTAACGGTAAGCCACAGTGGCGGAGAGGTTTTTTCCGAGAGCATCCAGCGTTACAAACCCGATGGCTCGCGCGATAAGGGCTTCAAGAGCATCACAACTTACAACCGCTTCGGCAACCTGATGACCCTGGCCAACGGAGGCTTCGTGAAAGGCGGCGTATTTTACAAACCCGACGGCACAGTGGCCCGAGACATCTCCATCGATCAGGTTGGACTGATGCCGCTGTGCGAAACCCCGCGCGGCGTGCTATTCATGGAGACCCGCAACGGCCCGAGCTACCGCCTGCGGCTGTGGACCGGCCGCGCATGGGCGGCTTGGTTCCGTGGCCCGGAAATCAAAAGCTCCTGGGGCATCCGCACCACGCCGGGTGACGCGGCTCACACCTATCTCGTGGCCGACTTCAAGGATACCGGCCCGGCTTTGGCCCGCCTACTTCCCAATGGCCGCCTCGATCGCTCCTTCCGCACCGCGCGTTTCGGCTACCGCCTCAGGCAGCATCCGGGCGAGTGGTGGATCGCCGAGGAAACAGGCAAGGCCGCCTTCAATCCCGCGCGGCATGAAGTCGCCTCCCCGCCACGCGTATTGCTCTGGGATTCGCACTCGCGCTCACTCTGGACCGGCGGTGCCTTCAACACCGTGGACCGCCAGCCGCGCGATGGCTTGGCACGCATCATCGGCGGATTTTCCACACATCGTTGAAACCCCGCTTCCCTTCCGTGCGGATCAAATGAGAGAAGGTGAACCAGCAATGGGTGAGGCAGCCAGAATGATCGATACGGACGAACGGGCAGCGGCCCGCGACGGCTCGCGGCTGCTTGCACGCATCGCTTGCCAAGATGCGGACGCGCTGGCGTCACTCTATCAGATGTGGGGGGATCGCCTTTACAGCATGGCGCTCCACTGGCTCAAAGACGATGGCGCGGCGAGAGAAGTGCTTCAGGATTGCTTCCTGCGCGTCTGGAAGAAGGCGGGCGATTTCGATTCCGCGAAAAGCAGCGGCTTCACTTGGTGCGCCATGATCCTGCGCGGCCTTTGCCTAGATCACCTGCGCAGCCGCAAGCGCCGCTCCGGCGTCTGGCAGGATTGGGAATCCAGTTCTGCCCTCGAAGTCCCCGCCCGCGGCGGCGTGGAAGACCTACTTTTCCGCGACACCGTCAACCACGTGCGCGCCGCCCTCACCGAGCTCGACGAGAACGAGGCGGAAAGCATCCGTTCCGCCCTTTTCGATCCCGGCAGTGTCCAGGACCATGCCGACCGCTGGGGCGTCCCGCTCGGCACCGCCAAAATCCGCATTCACCGCGCCATGGGAAAACTGCGCGGACTGCTCGCAAAAGGAGGCACCCATGAAATCCACTGATCTGCCCGACGCCACCGCCCGCGCCCTCGACCTGCTGCCACCCGGCGACCACGCGTCGTCGGACCCGCGCATGTTGCGCGATAGCCGCTTGTCCGAAGAGGCCCGCCTCACCCGCGAAACCGCCGCCGATGTCTGGCTCGCCGTCTCGCCACTGCGCGTCGCCCCGCCGGAAGTCCTGCAAGAAGTGCTCGCGGAAATCCATCCGCCCGCACCCGCGAAACTCCACGGAGCGCGCCGTGCCATGCCATGGCTGGCCGCAGCCGGATGGGCCGCCGCAGCCGCCATCGCCCTGTTGCTATGGCCTCGCCACCAATACTCCGGACTTCCCGCACCAGCCGCGCCCGCAAACCAAAACGCCTCTAATAAAAACACAGCCACGCCACGCGAAACACAGCCAGTCCCGCCCCACTCCACCCGCGACGAACGACAGCGCTCCGAAATCAATCGCCTGCGTGGGCAACTCTCCCGCATCCGTGACGACGAACACACGAGCCGCCTCCCGCGCATCATCGGCCTCAAGGCTCCCGGCGCGGCAGACCACTCGCCCGTCGAAGTCCGCAAGCGCGTGCGCCTCATCCTCGCCGACGCATTGCGCTCCAGCCTCGAAGCCGAAAGCGGCGCACCCTCCGATCCCGCCGCCATCGTCATCGAACGCGGCTGGCCCCAAGGCGGCGTGCCCGCTCCCGCCGAAGGCGAAACCATCCGCCACCGGCATTTCCCCGAGCACAACTGGCAGGATCTCGGTTTCCTGAGATCCTCCGAAGGCGAGTTCTACGATCCCGCCAACCACACCGTCTGGTCCGCCAGCCCTGATGGCCGGGGTTTCACCGGCAGACGAGCGGATGACACCGGAGAAATCGCACGTTTCTCAAACGAAACTGACACCATCGCGAAACCACTGCCCAAGCCACGCACCGAACCCGAAGGCTTCATCGTCGAGAATCCCGATGACAACACCGCAGATGTCATCATCGACAATCTCCCCGCCCCGACTCCAGGCACCAAACAAGTCGCGGTCATCCGCGACACCGCAGGGAACACGCAGACCATTCCCGTAACGCCGGAGATTAAAGACCCAAACGGACCGAATATCGAAGCGGTAGCCAACTTGCACGACGAAGAAATGCCGGAGCTTGGCAAAGGAGAGATTCCGTTGGTCGCGGCGAACGCATCGGACTCCTCGTTCATCTACTATGGAGGCATGCGACCCAACAGCACTTCCACGGCGGTCTTCAACATCGGCAGCATTCTCAACCTAGCGTCCTTCCAAGTGATCGAACTACCACTCGTCCCGAACGGCCAACCGGGAAGGATCATCATCCAGAGCCATCCTTAACGCCCTAGGCATGGCAGGGGTGTAACTGAAACTGGTGGGCAGCCACTGACGGAGCGCCGACATTCTGTCGGACTGATGGACAGAATGTCCATGGCACCCAGCGTTCAAAATGAACGCGCTCCTTGGCGCCCACCACTTTCAGTTAAACCCCATGTCAGCTTAGGGCTTGACCCGTCCTTTCCCGGAAACAAGCCTCCGGTAATTGCTTCGGCAAGCCGCCATGCCCGGCATGGGAACAAAAACCTCCAATTCCGCATGAGCATCCTTTTCACCACAGTTTGCAACGATCGCTACACCAACGCACTCGCACTGCTGCTGTGGTCCATCAAGCTGCACAACCCCGGCTTCCACCACCCGCTCAAGGTCTATCACAAGGGCGATTTCACCGAGCCATGCCAGCAGCGCATCCTCGGCATTTACCCGAACACCGTCTTTGAGGACGTCTCGAAAACGGAGTATCAATCCAAGATCCCACACTACCTCGCGCTCGAATCCTTCCGCGAAATGGAGCCGGATCAGGTCGTGTTCATCGATAGCGACATCATCTGCCTCGGCGATATTTCCGCGCTTGCCCAGCTCGATCAACCACTCTCCGCCGCCCTCGATTACGATTTCAGAAACAGCTTCGCATTCAATGCCCGCTTCCCCTTCTCACGGCTCGCACGCATTAACACCGGCGTCTTCGCGTTGAACAAAACCTACCGCAACCCGGAAACCTACAGTGCCCTCTACGGCCTACTCGATCAGTTCCCCGCGAAGCGCGAAAAAGGCATGCTCTGGAGCGATCAGGGCATCATGAACCTCTACTTCCGCCACGCGACCAAACACGTTTTCCCCTACATCTACAACGCCCGCAAAAACCTGTTCGCGAACAAACGCTTCGCATCAGGCCGCGAAGCCGCACTCAAAGACGTCCGCCTCCTCCACTTCGGCGGCACCTGCAAGCCCTTCCTCGGCGGCCTCAAAAACGCCGCGCCTGACAGCAAGCACCACAAATACTCCCAACTCCACCAAGTCTATTACGACTACTGGGACCGCCTGGTGAAGGATCTCAACGTCGATTGGATTCTCGACGAGAAAGCCTGATGCGAAGCCGGAACATGCCAGCGCCGACACGTCTAAAATGGAAGATTTTCGGTAACTATTGGTTCCACAGTCGTGGACAAAAAAAGGGAGCGGACCTTTCCGCCCGCTCCCTTTGGATAAAATGAAATGTTTTGAGTGACTCAGAACGAGAAGACCTCGCCGGGCTTGAAGAAGCGCTTCACTTCTGCGGCAGCGGCCTCGGTGGAGTCAGAGGCATGGCAGACATTGGTCATCATGTCCTCGCCGAAGTCGCCACGGATGGTGCCGGGTGCGGCGGCCTTGGAATTCGTGGGGCCTAACAGGTCACGCACGTTGGCGATGACGTCCTCACCTTCGAGCACGAGGGCGATCACCGGGGTGCGGCTCATGAAGGCGACGATTTCCGGAAAGAACGGCTTGTCGGCGACGTGTGCGTAGTGCTCGCGGAGGATCGCATCATCGAGCTGCATCATCTTGATGCCGCGAACGATGAAACCCGCGTCCTGGAAACGGGCGAGAACCTTGCCGGCGAGGTTTTTCTCAATCGCATCCGGTTTGAGCAGAATCAGTGTGGTTTCAAGAGCCATGGGTGACGAGGTAGGCGCGGGCAGACCGATGTGCAAGCCTTTTGAAGCGAGCCGGAGCTAAGGCGATCAAGTTAGGGAGCGACCACTGAGATTCGATGTGTTTTTAACCGCGAATGAACGCGAATGAAGATGGGTGATCAACCCGAAAAAAGAAATTGAACCACAATGGTAGCTGGGCGGATATGGACGAACAAGAATCTGTAAAATACTGAGTCAAAATTCATAGAGAGCACTGATTTTGAAGAGGTTCTAAAAAACAAGCCATGCTCGGAAAGGTGTCGTTAACGGGGCGGGAAAATCCGTAAAATCCGTGGTAAAATTCCAACGAATCACCCCGGCAACTTCGGATTTCAGGTGTGCGCCGGGGAAGCCGGAAGCCACGCGGGTGAAAGTCCCGCCGGTCGAATTAGACGGTTCGCGACCGAAAGAGATGTCCGGGATGAAGCCGCGAGGCGCAACCTGCAAGCGGGGCATCTTCTGAACCGGCAGGCCATAACGAAAGTAAACCCCATCCAATGAGCATCGAAACCGAAAGCACCGGAAAGCCGAGCCGCTACCTGAACGGCGAAGGCTGCAAGGGCAACCGAGGTAACCCGGGAGATCTGTTCGCGTGGGGCGCAAGCTCCAACGCCCGGCACAAGCCCGTCAAAGGGCGAGGCCGGAGCGGCGCGGGCAGAAGTCGGAGTCCTGCATAGTAGCGGAGAAGCTCCTGTAA
>JANMLQ010000060.1:0-13659 GCA_031372635.1 Akkermansiaceae bacterium
GCCGACAAGATCCACGCCCGCGCCGTCGGTCCCTACTCGCTCGTCACCCAGCAGCCGCTCGGTGGTAAGGCGCAATACGGTGGCCAGCGTTTCGGAGAAATGGAAGTCTGGGCACTCGAAGCCTACGGCGCTGCTTACACCTTGCAGGAACTTCTAACAGTGAAGTCCGACGACGTTCAAGGCCGCACCCGCATCTACGAAGCCATCGTCAAGGGCGACAACAACCTCGAAGCCGGCACGCCGGAATCGTTCAACGTGCTCATCAAGGAAATGCAGTCCCTCGGTCTCGATGTCCGTCCGGGTCGCAGAGGCTCCACCCATGGCTCCGGTATGACCGGTGGCCTGGATGATTACTCCCTCGACGACCTTACCCTGTAATTTCAAACCGCGAACCCCAAACCTGACCTAAAACGTTACTAACAACATGAGTGTCGATCACAACCTTCGCGAACTATTCGGCGTGGACGAGCGCCCGGAGCAATTTGACCAAGTCTCCATCACCGTAGCCTCTCCAGAAATCATCCGCTCTTGGTCCAAGGGCGAGGTGAAGAACCCGGAAACCATCAACTACCGGACCTTTAAGCCTGAAAAAGGCGGACTCTTCTGCGAGCGGATCTTCGGACCCACCCGCGACTGGGAGTGCGCCTGCGGCAAATACAAGCGCATCAAGCACAAGGGCGTCGTCTGCGACCGCTGCGGCGTCGAAGTCACCTTGAGCCGCGTCCGCCGCGAGCGCATGGGCCACATCGAGCTTGCTGTGCCGGTTTCCCACATCTGGTTCTACAAGTGCATGCCTTCCCGCATCGGTCTGATGCTGGACATGAGCGCCCGCCAGCTTGAGCGCGTCATTTACTATGAAGATTACGTCGTGACCGATCAGGGCAACACCGCCCTCGAAGTCGGCCAACTTCTAACCGAAAACGAACTCCGCGAAGCCGAGGACACTTATGGCGACGGCTCGTTCAAGGCCGGCATGGGTGCCGAAGCCATCATGGAACTTCTCAAACAAGCCGACCTCCCCGCGTTGCAGGTGAAGCTTGAAGAGGAACTTGGCACTACTCGTTCCAAGCAGAACAAGAAGAAGCTCAGCAAGCGCCTCAAGATCACGCAAGGCTTCGCGCAATCTAAGTCGCGCCCCGAGTGGATGATCCAGACCGTACTGCCAGTGATCCCGCCGGACCTGCGTCCGCTGGTGCCACTCGAAGGCGGACGTTTCGCAACCTCCGACCTCAACGACCTCTATCGCCGCGTCATCAACCGCAACAACCGCCTCAAGAACCTCCTGCTCCTCAAGACGCCGGAAGTCATCATCCGCAACGAAAAGCGGATGCTCCAGGAAGCGGTCGATGCGCTCTTCGACAACGGTCGTCATGGCCGTGCCGTGACTGGTGCAGGAAACCGTCCGCTCAAATCCCTCAGCGACATGCTCAAGGGCAAGGGTGGTCGTTTCCGTCAGAACCTTCTCGGAAAACGCGTCGATTACTCCGGCCGTTCCGTCATCGTCATCGGTCCGGACCTCAAGCTCGGCCAGTGCGGTCTTCCCAAGAAGATGGCGCTTACTTTGTTCGAGCCATTCATCATCCGCCGCCTCAAGGAGCTTGGCTATTGCCATACCGTGCGCTCGGCCAAGAAGATGATCGACCGCAAGACCACCGAAGTCTGGGACATCCTCGCGGAAGTCACTAAGGGTCACCCGATCCTGCTCAACCGCGCTCCCACGCTGCACCGTCTTTCGATTCAGGCCTTCGAGCCGAAGCTCATCGAAGGTGAAGCCATCCGCGTTCACCCGCTCGTTTTTACCGCTTACAACGCGGACTTCGACGGTGACCAAATGGCTGTTCACGTGCCGCTCTCGGTGGAAGCGCAGATGGAGTGCCGCCAGCTCATGCTGGCTCCTAACAACATCTTCTCGCCCGCATCCGGCCGCCCGATCACGGTGCCCTCGCAGGACATCATTCTCGGCACTTACTACCTCACGTGGGCACCCGTGCGCACCGCGAAGGACCGCGAAAAGGTGGAGCATCTGCCGCTATTTGAAAGCGCCTCGGAAGTCGAGTTCGCCATCGCTTCGCGCAAGATCGAGTACCATTCCTGGATTCGTATCCGCAACCCCAACTACGGTAAGGACACCGTCTTCGGTTACAAGGGTGAGGAGCTTTCCGACAAGGACCGCAAGGAACTCACTCCGCTCGAACAGGCCTTGCGTAAGGGCAAGATCATCGAAACCACACCAGGCCGTGTTCGTTTCAACGAAATCTGGCCCGCAGGCGTCGGTTTCATCAACAACAACGTCGGCAAGAAGCAGATCGGCGAGATCATCTGGCGCTGCTATCAAGTCGTTGGAAAACCGAACACCGTCAAGGTGCTCGACGAACTCAAGACCCTCGGTTTCAAAGAAGCCACACGCTCCGGCACCTCCATCGGTATCGTCGATATGGTGATTCCCGAGGAGAAAAAGGAAGTCATCGCCAAGGCATACGAGGAAGTCGATAAGGTCACCAAGCAATACCGCAACGGCGTCATCACCGACGGCGAGCGCTATCAGAAAGTCGTGGACGTTTGGACCCAGGCCACCGACACCATCGCCAACGCGCTCTATCGCAAGATCGAGCACAACGACGGCAAGGCCAAGGCATCGCCACTCTTCATGATGGTCGATTCCGGCGCACGGGGTAATAAGTCCCAGATCAAGCAGCTCGGCGGTATGCGCGGCCTCATGGCCAAGCCCTCCGGCGAGATCATCGAGCGCCCCATCATCTCGAACTTCCGCGAAGGTCTCTCGGTGCTCGAATACTTCATCTCCACCCACGGTGCCCGCAAAGGTCTCTCCGATACCGCGCTGAAAACCGCCGACTCCGGATACATGACTCGCAAGCTCGTGGACGTGGCGCAGGACGTCATCATTACCCAGCAGGATTGCGGCACTGCTAACGGAATTTCCGTGGCCGCCATCTTTGACGGTGACGAAGAATCCGCCTCACTCGAAAGCCGCATCTACGGCCGCGTTTCCTGTGAGCAGATCAAGGATCCCGTCTCCGGTGAAATCTTGGTAGAGGTGGACGATGTCATCAACGAGATCCAAGCCAAAGGCGTCGAGCGTATCGGCGTTCTCAAGCTCAAGATCCGTTCAGTGCTCACCTGCGAATCCGAGCGCGGCTGCTGCGCGAATTGCTACGGACTAAACCTCGCCACCGGCCTGCCGGTGAAAATTGGTGAAGCCGTCGGCATCATCGCCGCACAGTCGATCGGCGAGCCCGGCACGCAGCTCACCATGCGGACCTTCCACGTCGGTGGTGTGGCCGCAGCCACGTTCAAGCAGCCGATCATCAAGACCAAGAATGGTGGACGCCTCGTTTACAAAGACCTCCGCACCGTGCAGGCTGCCGATGGCACATGGGTCGTTCTCAACAAGAACGGCACCATCTCCATCCGCGACAAAGCTGGCCTCGAATTGGAAAGCCACATCATCGTCATCGGCTCGATCATTTCCGTCAAAGACGGCGAGGACGTCAAGAAGGGCGACACCGTGGCGACATGGGATCCTTACAACGTGCCCATCCTCACGGAAAAGGGCGGTAAGGTCGAGTTCCGCGACATGATCTCCGGCATCACCGTCACCAACGAAGTGGACAAGGAAACCGGCAAGAAGGGCATGGTCGTCACCGAGCACAAGGAAGACCTTCACCCGCAGGTCGTCATCATCGACGAGAAAACCAAGGAAGTGAAAGCCAGCTACTCGATCCCCGTCGGCGCTCACCTTTCAGTCAAGGAAGGTCAGATCGTCACCGGTGGTATCCAGCTCGCCAAGACTCCGCGGAAAGTCGCTCGCACCAAGGACATCACCGGTGGTCTGCCACGGGTTGCCGAGCTTTTCGAAGCGCGCAAGCCGAAGGACTCCTGCGTCATCTCCAAGATCGAAGGCGAAGTCTCCTTCGGTGCCAACGTGCGCGGCAAGAAGCGCGTCGTCGTCACCCACGCTGAGACCGGCGAGCAAGTCGATCACTTGGTCCCGATGGGCAAGCACATCATCGTCACCGATGGCGATAAGGTGAAACGCGGCGATCAAATCACCGAAGGCCCCGTTTCTCCAGAAGACTTGCTCGAAGCTTGCGGCGCTCAGGAACTCCAAGAGCACCTCGTCAACGAAGTGCAGTCCGTCTATCGCGTCCAAGGCGTGGAAATTAACGACAAGCACATCGAAGTCATCATCCGCCAGATGCTGCGTAAGGTGAAGATCACCGATCCCGGCGATGCTGACCAGTATCTCTGGGGCGATCAAGTGGACCGCACCAACTTCAAGCGTCTCAACGCCCAGATCGTCGCCAACGGTGGCAAGCCCGCCGAAGCGGAGCCTGTTCTGTTAGGTATCACCAAGGCGTCTCTGGAAACCGACTCGTTCATCTCCGCCGCATCGTTCCAGGACACCACCCGCGTCCTCACCGAAGCTGCGACGCTGGGCAAGGTCGATTACCTCACCGGCTTCAAGGAAAACGTCATCATGGGCCACCTCATCCCGGCAGGCACCGGCTTCCCGTGCCACCGCGATTCGGAATTCGAGTTCACCGTCGAAGAACCCGAGCCGATCGTACATGCCAAGGAGCACATCGATGATGAAGACGACGCCGCCACGGCGTGATGCGATAACGTAGTCAAGGACTTCAGTCCGCTCTGAGAGAACGAAGAGCGGACTAAAGTCCACCACTACCTACATCCATGAAAAACACCTTACTCGTCGGCATCGTCATGCTGGGCATCGGCATCGCGGTCGGTTGGATCGCCAAGCCGACACCTACTGAGGTAAAGCCAGCAAGCGCAGCCGCAGTTGCGGACAAGGAAACGGTTTCCAAACCAGCACCTTCCACGCAACCACCTGACGCAGTGCCACCAGGCAAGCGCACTTTGAGAGAACCCACCGTGAAGAAGCCAGCCAACATGCCGAGCGAGGCAGACATGGAGCAGGCGAAGGAGATGCAGGGTCAAATGACCAAAGTCATGGTCGGGCGGCAGCGCACGAAGTTCGAGCAACACCTTAAGCGGCTGGAGGAAACCGTGGGTCTCACTGCGGATCAGAAAGCGAAAATGACCGCATGGCTTGATGAGCGGATGAAAAAAATCGAAGGAGTGGATTTCACCAAAGCCGAATCCATGTCAGGCCTCACCGATCTGATGGGCGGCGGACTCAACACCAAAACCATGGAGGATGAACTCGCGAAGTCATTGACTGCCGAGCAACAAACCGCGTTCACGGCATTCAAGGAGAAAGATCTTCAAACGAAGGTGGATTCCGCCGCGTTGAAGAACCTCTCGCAGTTGCAGGGCATCATCGAGTTTGAAGAAGGCCAACGTGACGAGGTCTATAAAATCCTGACCGCCGCCGCCGAAGAGAAGCTTCTCAAAGCAGAGGAAAAACCCGATCCGACCTCGCTCTTCACAGAAGGCATGGGCATCGAGATGGACCCCTACGACCTCTGCCTCCAGAGCGCGATGTCCGAGGCCATGGAGGATCTGATGAAGCCGGGCGCAAACACCGATCAGAAAAAAATCGCACAGTCGATGCGCGAGATCATCGAACAGCGCATCAATGACAAGGTCGAGAAGCTCCGCCCCGTGCTCAACGAAAAACAGCTCGAGCAATACCGCGCCGAACTCAAAGCCAAAGGCCCCGGCCTCTACGGCACCGCGCTGATGGGCATCAGAGAGCCTGAAACGAAAGTGGATTTTGTAGCTCCTGAAAAATGAGCTGGTTTCAGCGGGCTGCGGAATTTTTCTGAAATGATTCTGCCTGGAATATCTTCGGTGAAGACGGATGTTAGAATCATTATTGAAGACCTCGAGTCCGCGCCACTCCGAATGCGCACTCGCCGACGAGGGTGGAGTCCACGTCCTGGAAGTCGCTGGCGGCGTTTACCCGGTGCCGGGGAAATCCTCCAGCAGGACATGGCCGCCGGAAATCATGCACGCCAGAACCCGTCTAACAACTTCCGGTTGTCCACGTGCAACGGAACAAACGGCAGCTTCCAGACGTGAGGCAGCATCGGTGATGGTCATGTTTGTGAATGGATGCCAGCGTGGAGGATCGGCAGCGTCGAGGTTGGATTCAGAGCTCGCGTGCAAGTTCGCGCACGAGTGACGGCCCCTGATAGATGAACGAGGTATAAATCTGCACCAGCACCGCGCCGACACGGATTTTCTCCCTCGCATCCTCTACTGATGAAATGCCGCCCACACCGATGATCGGAATTTTTTCTCCGAGATGTCCCGCGAAGGTGCGGATGACTTCGTTGCTTTTTTGAAACACCGGGCGGCCAGAAAGCCCGCCCGCTTCTCCGGCGCGCGGATGGTCCGCGACAGCATGGCGATCCAGCGTGGTGTTGGTGGCGATGAGTCCATCCAAGCCGCCATCGAGAAACACGCGTGAGAGATCGCGGATGTGGGTTTCATCGAGATCCGGCGCCACTTTGAAGAGTAGCGGGACATGCTTGCCATGTTCGGCGGCGAGCTTCTGCTGCTCGCGCTTGAGTGTTTCTAACAATCGGGCACTCGCCTCCGCACCCTGAAGATCGCGCAGTCCGGGCGTGTTAGGCGAGGAAAGGTTCACTGCGATGTAACCAGCGACTGGATAAGCCTTGCGCAGGCACGCGAGGTAATCGTCCGCCGCGTTCTCATTGGGAGTGTCCTTGTTTTTTCCGATGTTGAATCCGACAACGCCTTGAAACGTTTTCGATTTCAGGACGTTCGTGACTCCCTCTTCGATACCCGGATTGTTGAAGCCCATCCGGTTGATGATCGCCTCGTGCGGGATCAGTCGGAACAGGCGCGGTTTCGGATTTCCAGCCTGCGGACGTGGGGTGATGGTGCCGATTTCCACGCAGCCGAAGCCCAGCCGGCCCAGCGCGTCGATGGTGTCTCCTTCCTTGTCCAAACCGGCTGCCAAACCGACACGGTTCGGAAATTTCAGCCCCATAACTTCGATTGGCGAAACCAGCTCGTCCGCAGGGGAAATCAAGCCTAGAAGGCCGAGTTTTTCCGCCGATCTGAGAGCTGCCATGCTGGCGTGGTGGGCGGTTTCTGCATCCAAACGGAACAAACAAGCACGGGAAAGCGGATAAAGCGCGTCAAACACGGCCCGAAATTGGGATGCTCGCCCGGATTTGTCGAATGCAGGTTTTTCCGAAATTCTCGGCTGCAATGTGACGATTTCGGCATAATTTAAAACGTCGGCTGTGCCAATTTGTCTCAATTCTAGGACAGCTTGTCTTTGTAAACGATTTTTGTCACGCCTTCACGATCAGTAAGCAATTGAAAATAAGTGAGTTACAAGTTAGTTTGACTGGGCACAAGGAATGCTGATCCAGAATTGTTCCCTTTGACGGATGGAAAACTAGACAACTTTTGTATTTACAAAAGGGCTACAAATGAATTATCAATTGAAAAACAGGAATAAAGATACCCCTGTGACGTTTAACCCACAACCCCACACGACCATGGCATACGAATCTGATGGCAGTTTGAAGCTCTACCTGAGGGAAATTTCCAAAACTCCTTTGCTCACTGTGGCTGAGGAAGTGGTTCTCTCAGAGCGCATCAAGAATGGCGATCCTGAAGCACGATCCCACATGATCCGCGCAAACTTGCGCTTGGTCGTGAAAATCGCCCAGGACTACGCCAACTACGGCATGCCCGTGACGGACCTCATTTCCGAAGGCAACATCGGCCTGATGAAGGCGGTGGAGCGCTTCGATCCGGAAAAGGGTGGCAAACTCTCGACCTATGCCGCATGGTGGATCAAGCAATCCATCAAGCGTGCCTTAGCAAACCAATCCAAAACCATCCGCCTTCCCGTCCACATGGTGGACAAGATTGCGAAAATGCGCCGGATCGCCGCGATGCTCACCGAAGTCATGGGCCGCGAGCCCACCGATGAGGAGCTTGCCGACGAAATCGGCGTTCCGCGCCGCAAGCTCGCCATGCTCCGTCAGGCATCGCATCGCCCGACTTCGCTTGACGCTCCGATCAACGAGGGCGAAGCCACCGAATACGGCGAAGTCATCAGCGACGAACGCGCGGTCAATCCGCTCGACATGCTCTCCGACAAGAACCTGCATGGCGAACTTGACGGACTGCTAGCTGTTCTCGACGAGCGCGAGCGCCGGATCATCGACGAACGCTTCGGCCTTGGCGGTCGCAAGGCGCTTACGTTGGAGGAAGTCGGCCGCGAATTCGGCGTCACCCGCGAGCGCATCCGCCAGCTCCAGAACTCGGCGCTGACCAAAATGCGCCGCGCCCTGCGCAAGAAGGAGAAGCCTTTGCCAAAGCCACTTGGCGCGGATTTCGCGGAAGCGTGATTTGAAGTGTGTGATTGCTTTTGTGTTCATCCGCAGCGGGCTTTCCGCTGCGGATGTTTTTGTTTCCGGCATTCGGGTGAAAAATTGCAAATATCCACTTGCATCCGTTCCACAGGACTCCTATTCGTCCCGCCCGCCTGCCGGTGTTACAACGCGAGGATAGCTCAGTTGGTAGAGCAGTTGGCTTTTAACCAATTGGTCCTGGGTTCGAGTCCCAGTCCTCGTACTTCTCCGGTCATTTAATGGCTTGCGCCGATTCCTTTGCCCGAAATGGACAAAGTGGGAACTAGCGGGTGAAAAATCCGCCTCCGCGAAGCCCCTACTGCCGCATACTGCGCATTTTTTTTACCAGATCCGCGAGAGGACGACTTTTTGGCGTATTGCGGAATTTGCGATGGCTGAGGATGGGTTATGTTTTACTTCGCGCTGGCTGGGTTGGAATTCGGCTGGGATTCGCTGCGGTCAGACGATGACTTTCAAAGTCTGCCCGGTGGTGAGGGTGACGGCTTGTGCCAGCACGATGGCGAGGCGGCCGCCGCGGGTTTCGAGGCGGTGTTGTAAAGGCTTCTCACCAAGAATGACCTTGGTGGCGGAGGCATTTGCAGCGAGTGGGGTGAGTTCCAGACGAGTGAGACGCAGCGAGCCGAAACGCACGGCGAGCGAGGCGACCAACCCGGTGGCGCTCTGTTTCTGCGAGAATCTTCCCCATGCGGCGGCTCCAACGAAGGGGCCGGCGAAATCTTTAGCTCCGAGCTTGGGTTCGAAGCGAATGAGGCCGGACGGAGCATGACAGTAGAAGCCGGTGGCGGCGATGAAGACTCCGTAGCTAGACATGGCCCGGGCGTAGTGATCCGAGCATTCGATCTCGTTGTAGGGATTCCGGCGCGAGGCGTCGTAGCGGTCGTGGATGGCGCGGCAGACGGTGAGACCTTGGGTGAGCAAGGGATCATTTTCATCTTTGGCCAGCGAGACCATCAGTGCGGCGGCGGCGTGCTCGAAGCCGCTCATGCATTCTTGGAAGTAGCCAAAAGTGGGGAAGCTTTTGCAGGCTTCCGGCAATCCCCCGTGAGGCCAAGTGGCCATGACGAGACCGGCTTCTCCAGCGAGTGCGTAGTAGCGGCCCGAGTGGGGCTTCATTTTCTCGCGGAAGACGCCCATGTCGGGGGCGAAATTGTATTTATAGAGGCTATCCATCGCTTGGCGAAGTTGCTCGCGGTTGCCGATGGGAGGCAGGCCGATTTGAGCGAGCCAGTAATCGCCGAGGCACATGTCGATGTGGCTGCCGGGGCCGACATGGACGGGCAGCATTTCGGCCTCGGTGCATTTGGCTTTGTAGAAGCCTGTTGCTTGATCGAAATATCCTGCGTAGGCGGCGTTGCCTTTGGCGATGATGGCGCGCCAGCGGGCCGCGGCGGCAGCGTTGTCGGTTTCATCTGCCATGGCTGCTGCTGCGGTGAGTCCGGCGAGATAGATGCCGACGATCCAGGGGATTTCTCCGCCCCATTTGGCGTCGAGTGTGTTTTCGAAGCGGCGTGTGAAAATGCCGTCATTTCCGCCGGGTTTGCCCTCGGCCTCGGCGGTTGCTAGAAAGTCGGTGGCTTTCTCGATGTGCTTCCAATTGCGCTTGAGGAACTCGCCGGTGGGATCGTTCAGGTGCTCCCGGTAGCAGCGGAGGATGATGCCGGCTTGGCCGTCGATGCACTCGACCTTGTGAATGAAGGTGCCGCGGAAATTGACGCTGCCCGAGGCGTCCATGACTTCCGGCGTGAAGTCGGTGCGCTCGCGGAGGTCGATTTCTAATTGGGGAAACAAGCGTCCGGCGGTCTGGCCGTAGTGCCAGACGTGGGTGCAGGTGCCGGGACAGCAGCCTGTGCCTTCCCAGCCCCAGACGCGGCCCTTAGTAAGGCGGTAGGTGCCGTTGGTGGTGAGGGCGGAGACGGTCCACAGCGTGCGCTCTAACAACCAGTGGGGTAGAGTGCCGCGATTTTCGCCGGTCTCGCTGCCATACCAGGTATCGCGAAAGGCGTGGGTGAGGCCGGATAGATGCGGCAATTTCTCGGCGGCGTAGCTCACCACGGCGGCGGCATCGGCGAAGCGCTCGCTCACCCAGCGGCGTGGCTCGGGCATGTTGGCCATCTCCGGGTGCAGGCCGGGGAAATGCCAGCCGATGATGACGGTGGTCTTTACTTCACCTTTTGCAGGAACCACCAGCCGGACTCGTGCCACCATTTCTTGGGCTTCTGTGAACGGAGTTTCCGCCTGCGCCATGGTCTTGGTGCGGCTGGCTTGGGCTTGCGCCTTGTCCGAGATGATGGCCAGCGCCATCGAACCCCAGTCGCGCAGGCTTTCGAGCTTGAGCGGCGGGCCCGCGCTGTCGGTCAGAACCACTTGGTCGATGCCGATGCTGCCCCATGGGCCTGCGGCATTATCGGTTAGACGCAAGCGAAGTTCTTTGCCGCGCCATGGTGTTAGATCGTGGATTTGGAATTTGAAATCATTCGAGTTTGAGCCGGTGACCGAGTGGACGACCTTGCCGTTGAGCAGGATTTCCAGGACGAGCTTTTCCGGGTTTTTGCCGCCGACGAGCAGGAAAGTGAGGTAGCGCCGCTCCGCCCTGAAGGGCGGACTGGTGAGGGTGCCGGTGAGATTGTCGGGATCTCCTTGGGCGGCGAGACGGGTGTTGCTGGAATGGGCGAAGGATTTGCCTTGCTGGCCTTTGACGTAGGGCAGGGTGCTGGGAATTGGGCCGCCCTTGAAGGCGTCACCCTCAGCCACCCATCCGGTTTTTTTCCAAGTTTCGGATTCGAAATCCGCCAGCAAGATGTCGGCTTTCTGGGCGGCGGCGGCTGCCTTGCTGGCACGCACTTCCCCCATGACCATGGCTCCGCCCGGCAGTGGCATCACGCGGGCGACCCGACTCAGGTCGCCAACGGTGGTGGATGGCTGGTAGCGGATGGCGGCGTTTTCGAGATAGGCCTCCAGCCCGACGCTGGCGGCGCTGGCTCCGGAGTTTTTCAGAGTGATTTCCATCACGGTCACGGGCAGACTGGAGTTGTCATAATCCAGCGGGATGAAGGGCGAAAAAGTTTCCACCACGGCGGAAATCGGGCTGGCTGAGTCGTTCAGCTTGATGGTCCCGATCGGGTATTGGCCGGTGAATTCCACTTGGGGAAATCCGGTGTGGTCGAGGCGTTTTTGCTGACTATTCACATGCAATATCAGCCCGTGGCTGACATTCCACGGGGATTCCATCTTGGATGGATTGATGTAGTTCGCGCCGTCGCGTTCGCGGGTTTGGATCTCTTTCGTGCCGCCGTTGGGAATGCAGCCTTCGTGGGGCGCATTGAAAATATCCCAGCCCCAGAGTCGTCCGTCGCCGCCCAGATAGACGGTGCCGGTGCCGATGCCTGCCACCGGCATGCCGATGTGTTGTAAGGCGGCCCAGTCCTTCCATGAGGAGGGCTTGCCGCGCGCGGTGAGTGAAGCCAACCAGGAAGCGCTGAGTTTTTTATCCAGCGGCACCGGGTGTCTGGAATCCAGGCCGAGGCCGGCGTTGGCATCCGCTGAGAAAGGCCCGGCAAAGGCGCGCGGTGTGAGAAGCGCGGCGGTGCCGAGGCCGGTGAAGCGAAGGAAATCACGGCGGTTGGGCGAGCAGCAGCCCGATGATGGAGAACAGGAAGATTCATTCATGAGGAGAGTGTTGGTGGGTGTTAGTTTTCGAGAGCGGCGCTAAGGCGTTTTTCTTTTTCGCCGTCCTAATAGCCGCAGTCAAGTTCGAGGAAAACGCTAGTGTGGGGAGGATTTCATCGGTCTTGAGAACGGTGACGTTGAAGGGCATGGCAAAGTGGTCATGGGATTTGAGTTGATGCTACGGTGGGCACACTGGCAGGAACACGAACGATCCGTAATCAAATGAAAGCGTGGTCACTGAAGAGGGTGAGCATTATTTGCGGCGATTTTCACCATCACTGAGCGGATCAGCGGACCAGTCCGCTGATTATCCTGCCCTGACGTTCCATGGCCCGGTGCTTAAATGCACCGGCCCATCAACTGGTGCGATGATCGACCTAGGTGATGGATAAAATAAATTTGCGGTTCATTTTTTCTCATCCATTTTTCAAAAATAAGTGAACGAAAGCGGCTTGCAGTAAATAGCTGTAGCCCATGTTCCAGCCTCGGCCAACGGAACAAAAGTGAACACCACAACACCTCAACACCATATGAAAACTAAAACAACAATCATGCAGTGGGGACTTTCCCTTCTTGCTGCCATCACCCTCGTTCCAACTGCGAATGCAGTCGTCATCAACTACAGCGTTCACCATGCGGACGACAACGGCATCGTTACTTCCACGAACCTTTCTGGCCCCAACGGCGTCGCCGCCGGCGTTGAAACGTGGAATCTGCCTACTGCTTCGGGCGAGCCATTGCTTACACAAAGCAACTTGCTCGACGCTACTGGTGCCACTACCGGCGTAGGAGTCAGCTTCAGCGGCATTGGCGGCCCTGATGATTGGGGATACAATTCCACTCTCAAGTTACTCTGGAGATCCGGACGGGTATTTAGTAACGACACATATGCCAACAGCGCGGGATCATTCACGATCAACGGGCTCACTCCGGGTGCCACATTCAATCTCTGGATCGCATCCTCTCACCTCGCTAGCGGTATCGCTAGAAATCTTGGTGATTGGACGACAGCCAACACGAATACGACCGGCGCATCCGTCATTATGAACAATACTGGCAATGAAACCAACGGCAGCACCTGGGTGTTAGGAGCCAATTACACGCTTTTTGAGAATATCGTAGCGAACGGTAGCGGTCAAATCACCATGACCTCGCATGCACTCATCCCGAACCTTACCGATTCACGGGTTGGTTTTAACGGCTTCCAGCTCGTGAACGTGCCCGAGCCTTCCTCCGCAGCCCTTCTTGGCCTTGGTGCATTTGCTCTGATTCTTCGCCGTCGCAAGTAATCTAGCTTCACACGCCACTATCCAGCCGCCCAAATGAATCCCACTCCAAGGGAGTTGGGTAGGGCGGGTGATAGGAGTGGCATAGAATCCGTAATGGGACTTTCCGCTTGTCCTCCGTGATCTAAATCACGTTGGGATTCAAGACTCCACTTGAACAGCTAGCAATATTCCAAATGCCAACTCATCAACTGGTTCGATCATCAGATCAGTTGCTTGAAAAAATAAATTTGCCAGATTCGCGGGTCCGTATTCAGATTTGAAAATTCAATTTGAAGCAACACTTCGCTTGGCCCTTTTCAATCGACTGAGATGATCCCCCGGGGGCAAAAACGACA